>CAJUGU010000025.1 GCA_910586105.1 uncultured Eubacteriales bacterium
CGGTCGGCCCGACCGGCGCTACCGGCCCCACTGGCACCACCGGCCCGACTGGCCCCACCGGGCCGACAGGCGCAACCGGTGCGACGGGCGCAACCGACCCCACCGGAGCCACCGGCCCTGCGGGTGCAGCGGGCGCAGCGGGCGCTGCGGGCGCCACTGGAGCCACAGGCATTGCGGGCGCAACCGGCCCGACCGGCCCTACCGGCCCGACCGGAACCAATGTCACCGCAACATCTTCTTTTGCCGCGAATACCACCGGCTCTGCGCTGACCATCGTTCTGGGGGGCACAGCGGTCCCTCTGCCGGACAGTCAGATCCTGCCTGCGGGCATTACGGTCAATGGTGCAAACACGGTGTTCACGGTTGCCAACGCCGGGCGCTATCAGATTTCGTATACGCTCAACACCACCGCGGCCCTGGCCAGCGGCGCCCGCCTGCTCATCAACGGCGTGGCAAATACGGCATCCACGTTAGCGCCTGTGGTTTCTTTGAGCCATTTCTCGAACGAGATCCTTGTCAATCTGAACGCCGGGGATACCGTTTCTCTGCAAATGTTCGGCATCGCCGCCGTCGCTACGCTGCTGCCCGGCTCGGCCGGCGCGGCGCTGTCCATCACACGTTTGAGCTGAGGAGGGATCGCCCATGTCAATGCCTACGTTTCCCCTGATTGATCCCCCGCTGACCAGAGAGGACAGTCTGAATGAGATTATTTCCTCCATTGCCGCCGAAGAACTCAGCCTGAGTCATATTCTCAACGCCGAGGGAGAAAAGCTGCAATACGTCCTGGGCACGCTCCCCGGCCTGGAAGCGGCGGCGAACCTGGAGGAAGTCATGCAGGTCAACCAGAGCGTGCAGGATACCCTGTCCAACGTGATGGAGCAGCAGATGCTGTTATCCAGCAAGCTGGCCGCCGCCATGACCGCGCCCATCCAGCCCGGACCGACCGGCGCCACCGGACCGGCCGGCGCCACCGGGCCTGCAACCGGGGCTACCGGCCCAACCGGTCCGACGGGGGCTGCCGGGCCCGACGGCCCCATCGGCGCAGCCGGGCCTGCCGGTCCCACCGGAGCCGCCGGACCTGCTGGCGCGCAGGGGCCCGCCGGGCCAACCGGTGCGGACGGGGCAACCGGTCCTGCCGGAGCCGCAGGCCCCGCGGGGGCTGCCGGAGCCGCGGGCGCAGAAGGTCCCGTCGGCGCGGAAGGTCCTGTCGGGGCCACGGGAGCGACCGGCGCTGCCGGTCCTGACGGCGCGGCGGGAATCGCCGGGGCTACCGGTGTGACCGGAGCCGACGGCGCAATCGGTGCCACAGGGCCGACCGGTCCGGCGGGCGCCACGGGGCCGAACCCCACCAGCACCGCCGCCTTTGCCGCCAACACCCAGGGCAGCACCGTCCTTGTGGCGCTGGGTGGCAGTCCCATCCCTCTGCCGAACGCGCAGGTTCTGTCACCGGATATCACGGTAAACGCGGGGAACACCGTGTTTACCGTTGCCACGGCGGGAACCTATCAGATTTCCTATCATGTGAATACCACCGTATCTCTGCTGATGGGAACCCGTCTGGTCATCAACGGGGCCAACAACACGGCCTCGACCATTGCCCCAGTAGTTTCCACATCCAATTTTGAAAACCAGATTGAAGTCACCCTGCCCGCGAATTCGACCATAACGCTGCAGCTGTATCCGTCGCTCGTTGCCGGAACCGCTATCCTGATTGGCGGCGGAGCGGGGGCTTCCCTGACCATTATCCGGCTGAGCTGATCTCAGCCCGAAAAATCCGACTCCCGCCGGCAATGGCTGGCGGGAGTCTTATCAGACAATCCCGAAAAGGAGGATCGACTATGGTGAGCGTCAGCCTGTGCATGATTGTAAAAAATGAGGAAGACGTGCTGGAGCGCTGCCTGAAAAGCGCCGCGGATCTGGTGGATGAAATTATCATCGTGGACACCGGCTCTGAAGACCGCACCCGGGAGATTGCCGCCCGCTTCACCGATCATATTTTCGACTTTCCCTGGCGGGATGATTTTTCCGCCGCGCGAAACGAATCTTTTTCGCACGCATCCATGGATTACTGTATGTGGCTGGATGCGGACGACATCATTCAGGAAGAGGACAGGGCCGCCTTCCTTGCCCTGAAAGAGACGCTGGAGCCGACCGTTTCGGTGGTCATGGCGCCCTATCACACCGGTTTTGACGCGAACGGGCATGTCACCTTTTCCTACTTCCGCGAGCGTCTGATCCGGAACCGGTCCGGCATGCGCTGGGCGGGGGCGGTGCATGAGGCGGTCACGCCAGTGGGGCAGATCCACTACGCGGATTTCGCCGTCACCCACCGCAAGGCCCGCCCGGCCGACCCTGACCGGAACCTGCGGATTTACGAGGCGCAGCTTGCTGCGGGAAAGGAGCTGGAACCCCGGCAGCAGTTTTATTATGCGAGGGAGCTGTATTATCACCGCCGCTGGGAGGACGCCCTGTCGGTTTTCGAGCGGTTTCTGGCGGAGGGCCGGGGCTGGATCGAGAACAATATTGACGCCTGCTGCCACTGTGCCTATTGCCGCGACGCGCTGGGGCAGTCCGACGAAGCGTTGGCGGCGCTGTTCCGCACGTTTGCCTATGACCGGCCGCGTGCGGAGCCCTGCTGTGATATTGGCCGCTGGTTTTTCCAGAGGGGGCGGTATCGGATCGCCGCCTACTGGTACGCGCTGGCGCTGACCTGCACCCGTGACGACCGCCGGGGCGGCTTTGTTTCACAGGACTGTTACGGCTATATCCCCTGCATCCAGTTGTGCGTCTGCTACAGCCGCCTGGGCGATCTGGAGAGGGCGGAAATGTTCAATCAGCTGGCCGCATCCTTCAAGCCGGATTCCCCGGCGGTCCTCCACAACCGGACGATTTTCCAGAGCTGCGGCAGCGAATCCCGCGAGAGCTGAGATTGCCGATTTCTCCGCCTGCGCGGCAGGCGGTCCTCGATCGTCCGCCAAAGGGGCTGTCTCAAAATGATTTCGCGGAAATCATGAGAGACAGCCCCTTTTCGTTTGGGCGGGGATAGGGGGCGCACGGAAGCAAAACCGTCATGCGGCGCCGCACGAAATTTTGTACGATGCCCCATCAACATGCCCAAACCCAAAGGATCATTTTGTACATAAAAACCAAAAGCCTGGCGGCGCGCGGGGACGTTTTCCATGAAACCCAAGCGTAGCGCAGCGCCTAAACCGAGCCGGGACGAAAAAACGATCGGATCCTTGGAAAAAAGCTGAACCTTTTCCCGCCGCCGTTCCGTCTAATAGGGTGAAAGGAGTTGATGAAGATGGTCGATCTCGAGGCGCTGATGCGCGAGCATGGCGACAGTCTCTACCGGCTGTGCATGCTGTACCTGCGGGATACGCACCTTGCGATGGACGCGGTACAGGACACCTTCCTGCGCGCGTTCCAGGCGCAGGGCGGCTTTCGCGGCGAAGCCAGCGCCAAGACCTGGCTGACCGCGATCGCGGTCAACGTCTGCCGGGATCATTTGCGTTCCGTATGGTTCCGCCGGGTGGACATGGTGCTGGACAACATCCCCGCGCCGCCCGCCGCCGACCCGGAGGACGACGCGCTCCTGCGCTGTATATTGGAGCTGCCGCCCAAATACCGCGAGGTGATCCTGCTGTATTATTATCAGGAATTTTCCATACCCGAGATCGCGGACATGCTGCGGACGAACCCGAACACGGTTTCGACCCGGCTGCGCCGCGCCCGGGAAAAACTCAGGCCCAAACTGAAAGGATGGTGGGATGATGAACCCTGTAAAAGCAGCGATTGACCGGCGGCTGGAAAACGCCTGCCTGCCGGAGAGCGCCTACCGGCTGCCGGAGCGCGGCGCTGCGCCGCCCCAAAACGCCTATTCGTCGCCGGAGCCGCGCAGCCGGTTCCGCCCGGTGCGGCGGGGGATCGCCGTAGTGGTGTGCGTGCTGCTGCTGTTGTGCGCCGCCGGGGCGATCGGCGTGAGCGCCCTGCCGGAGGAGGCGCGGGCGCATCTGGCCGCGCTGTTCGGCACGGAAGACAGCCGCTTTGACGCGATCGGGACGGTTTGCCGGAACAACGGCGTGATCGTCACGCTGGATGGGATGTACGCGTCGGATAACGACCTGTACGTTCTGTTTACCGTTGCCCGCGAGGACGGCGAGCCGTTCGCAGAGGATGCGGCTTTTGTGAGCTTCGGCGACGCGAAAGAGGATGTTTTTGAGGTCTGGGAGGGCTGCGCAGGCGTCGGCCGAGGGCTTGTGGATCCGGTTGCCTGGGGCGATCCGGAGGCGGTATACAAGGATGCGCCGCATTTAAAGGAATTCCATTATCAGATCAAGTGCAGCGGGACCGGCCTGCGGGACGCGGCGGGCGAAACGGTGACTTTTACCTTTCGGGATATCGTCGCATACTGGGACGGCGTGCATGAAGATACGATCCTGCGCGGTAAATGGACGCTGAAAGCGCCGATTGAGCTGTCGGAGGAGCCGGCCTATGCCCGCGCGGGGCAGGTGATCCCCTGCGGCGATGTGAAGGTCACGGTGAAGGAGCTGGCGTTTACGCCGGTCAGCGTGTCGATCCGGCTTTCCTTTGATAAGAAAATCACTTATCGGGAGATCCCGGGGGAAGACGGCATGGAAATGCTGCTGGACGGGGCGCCTGCGGAGCCGGGCGCGCCCGACCCATACGATCGGTGCAGCGACTTCAAGCTGACGGATATTCATGGGAACACGTGGCCGATCGATACCAGCGGGGTATTGATCCGGGAGGACGGCAGTTGGCACTGCTCCGGGCTGATGGAGGAAGCGGGGCCGATCCCGATCGAGGAAATGGCGTCAGTCACGCTGTACGGCCAGACGATCCCGCTGGAATGGCTGTCCTGACGGCGGGCGCTGAAAATGCCGCCGCACGGCTTGGGCAAACGCCGGTGGATCGTAAACGATAAGATTTTAATAGCGGGAAAGGCTGTAACAACATGGCGGTTATAAGTCATGCTGGCGCAGCCTTTTTCCGATACGGGAGAGGCGGGCTTACAGATCGTGGGGGATCCTCCGCTGCGATACCTTCCGTATACCTATTTAATATAGCGCCATTGTGAAAAATCGCGGATTTTAAAGCGAAATTTCACCAAAAACCGGCAATCTTACTCTAGTTTTTTTGAAAATTAGGCCGTATAATAGCATTTGTAAATAATTTGTTCACAATTTAGGCGGGAAAGAGGGATGCACATTCTATGTTTTTTGTATTTTTGCTGCTGTGGATCGTTTTGAACGGACGGGTCACGTTAGAGATCGTGCTGTTGGGCTGCGTCTTATCGGCTGCGTTTTACTGGTTCACGCGCAAGTATTTAGACCGGACGCTTGCCGACGACCGGAAATGGCTGCGCCGCGCGCCCAAAATGCTGAAATACCTCGTCATACTGGTGTTTGAGATCTTCAAGGCGAATTTCGACGTGATCCGCCTGATCCTTTCGCCAAGCCTGGAGATCGAGCCGCAGCTGATCGACATCCGCACCGATCTGAAGACCGATCCCAAGCGCGCGCTGCTGGCAAACTCGATCACCCTGACGCCGGGTACGATCACGGTGCGGCTGAAGGGCGGTTATCTGCAAGTGCACTGCCTGGACCGCTCGCTGGCGGAAGGCATCGCGGATTCCAGCTTTGTGCATATCCTGCGTGAAATGGAGGCGGCGGAAGCGGAATGAGAGCTATTGAACTGAACTTTTTCAACACCCTTGCGATCGTGTGCATGCTGGTCATGTCAGTGCTGTTCATGTGCGCGCTGCTGCGCGCGGTCAAGGGCCCGCGGGTGACCGACCGCCTGGTCGCGGTCAACATGATCGGCACCATGACGATCGCCATCATCGCCATCCTGGCGGAGGTTTTAGGCGAGGGCAGTCTGGTTGACATCTGCCTGATCTATGCTATGATCAGCTTCCTGGCGATCGTCGTCCTGACCAAGGTCTATATGGGCGTTTACCGCCAGCGCGTGATCCGGGAGATCGCGAAAAAGAAAAAGGGGGAAAGCCTGCAATGATTGCCGTTATCCGTACATTCCTCGCCGCGGCCTGCCTGCTGTTCGGCGCCGGCATCATGATCATCGCCACGATCGGCGTGAACCGGTTCCATTACGTGCTCAACCGCATGCACGCCGCCGCGCTGGGGGATACCCTTGGCCTGGCGTTCGTACTGCTGGGCGTCATGATCCACAACGGATTTACCTTTGTCACGCTTAAGCTGCTGCTGATCGTCGTCTTTTTCTGGATGGCAAGCCCGGTCTGCTCCCATCTGATCAGCAACCTTGAGGTGCAGATCAACCCCGACCTGGAAAAGGAGTGTGAGATCATCCATGAGTGAGGTTTTCATCTACCTGCTGCTCGGCTTCCTGGTGCTGTGCGCGATCGCGGCGAGCGTCACGAAGAAGCTGCTCGCTTCCATCGTGATCTTCATGTCTTATTCCCTGATCATGTCCGTCATATGGGTGTTGCTGGAATCCCCCGACCTTGCCATCACCGAAGCGGCGGTCGGCGCGGGCGTGACGAGCCTGTTATTTTTTACGACGCTGAAAAAGATCCACGCGATAGAGGAGGAGATCCGAGATGAGCAGGCTGAGAAGTGATTATTCTGGCAGCGGCTGGGACAAGTTTTTCCGCTGGCTGCACGGCGAATACGACCCCTTCGAGGGCGAATTGGAAATGAAGCGACCGGAGGAATACGCCGCGCCGCCCCCGCTGGATCTGAGCAAATTCGATCTGGACGCGGCCCAGAGCAAGGGCGACGACCCCGACCACAGCCGCCAGATCCGCCGGTTCCGCCGGCTGTACAAGCTTTTTTCCTGCATCCTGTGCGTAAGCATCAGCATCATCCTGCTGATCACGGTGGCGAACCTGCCGCATTTCGGCGACCCGGACGCCCCGGCGAACAACGAAGTCCCGCAGCGTTATATTGAAAGCGGCCTTCAGGAAACCGGCGCGGTGAACATCGTCACCGGCATGATCCTGGATTACCGCGCGTTCGATACCTTCGGCGAATCGACGGTGCTGTTCTGCGCCGCCTGCTGCGTGCTGATCCTGCTGCGCATCGACGACGGCGCCAAGGCGAAGGCTGAGGAACGGGACCAGATCTACGAGCCGCAGGGCGACGTGATCCTGGAGCAGGCGGCGCGGATCCTGTTCCCGATGATCATGCTGTTCGGCGTGTACATCGTCCTGAACGGCCACCTGTCGCCGGGCGGCGGCTTTTCCGGCGGCGCGATCATGGGCGCGGGCCTGATCCTGTATCTGAACGCCTTCGGCTTCCAAAAGACCCAGCGGTTCTTCACCGAGAAAACCTTCCGCTATATTTCGCTCGGCGCGCTCCTGTTTTATTGCTGCGCGAAAAGCTATTCCTTTTTCACCGGCGCGAATCAGCTGCCCAGCGGGATCCCGTTGGGCACGCCCGGGGCGATCCTGTCCAGCGGCCTGATCTTCTATCTGAACATCTGCGTCGGGCTGGTGGTCGCGTGTACGATGTACGCCTTCTTCGTCATGTTCCGCAAGGGCGGGTTTTAAGCGCCGTCGCGACCGGCGAGATCTCAATCCAAATAAAGGGGGAGCATTCGATGCTCGAAAACCTGATCATAAACCATTATGAGACGGCGGCGGTCATCCTCTTCGGGATCGGCTTCACGACCCTGCTGCTGCATCAAAACCTCATTAAAAAAATCATTGGCATGAATATCATGGACACCGCGGTCTACCTGTTCCTCGCGGCGAAGGGCTTTGTCACCGGCAGGCTCGCGCCGATCGTGGTCGACGGCGTACAGGATATGGAAGCCTACATCAACCCTGTGCCCGCCGGGCTGGTCCTGACCGGCATCGTCGTTTCGGTCAGCGTGACCGCGCTCATGCTTTCGCTGAGCCTGTGCCTTTACCGGCGCTATCGCTCGCTCGACCTGGACGTGATCTTAATGCACGTGAAGAAGGAGTGGAGCTGATATGCCGTTTGTTTGCAATTTCCCCTTCTTTTCCATCGTGCTTTCGATGTTTTCCGGCATTGTCTCGTCCGTACTGAGCGGGAAGACGGCCAAGAAGCTGAGCATCGCGCTGCTGTGCGTCAACCTGAGCCTGAGCGCATCGGTGCTGGCCTACGCCTTCGGGACGGGGGAAAGCTATGTTTATAGGATGGGCCATTTCCCCGCGCCGTGGGGCAATGAGATCCGCGCGGGCGTGCTGGAAGGCGTGCTCGCGACCTTCTTCTGTACGATCATGCTGCTGGCGCTGGCGGGCGGCTTGCAGCACATCCAGCAGGAGATCGAGGAGACCAAGCAGAACCTGTATTTCATCATGGTCGACCTGCTGCTCGCGTCGCTGCTGGCGCTGATCTACACGAACGACCTGTTCACCGCCTATGTGTTCGTCGAGATCAACACCATTGCCGCCTGCGGCATGATCATGATCCGGCACACCGGGCGCAGTTATGTCGCCGCCGCCCGTTATATGGTCATGAGCCTGTTGGGCTCGGGCCTGTTCCTGATCAGCCTTTCCACGCTGTACGGCCTGACCGGCCAGCTGCTGATGAGCCCCGCGAAGGAGGCCGTTGCCGCCCTGCGCGCCGGGAACTTGTATATGGAACCGCTGACCGTAACGGTCGCGCTCATGACCGTCGGCCTTGCGATCAAAAGCGGCCTGTACCCGTTCCATTCGTGGATGCCGGAAACCTATGGCTATTCGACCGCGTCCTCCTCGGCGATCCTGTCCAGTCTGGTGTCGAAGGGGTACATCATCCTGCTGGTGAAGATCTATTACCGCGTGCTCGGCCGCGAGACCATCATGCAGGGCAAGATCTCCAACCTGCTGTTCATCTTCGGCCTTGCGGGCATGATCATGGGCTCGCTCAGCGCCATCCGCGAAAGCGACCTGCGCCGCATGATCGCTTATTCTTCCGTCGCCCAGATCGGCTACATTTATATGGGCTTCGGGCTGGGCACCGAAGCGGGCGTGATCGCGTCGCTGTTCCACATCCTGTCGCATGCGGCGAGCAAGGGCCTGCTGTTTATCTCGGCGACCGGCCTGTCGGACGTATCCGACGGCGGCAGGCATTTCCGCGACCTGCGCGGCGCGGGCTATCGGGACCCGGTCGCGGCGGCGGGCTTCACCGTCGGCGCAATGAGCATGGTCGGCCTGCCGATGTTTGCGGGCTTCATCTCGAAGCTGCTGTTCGCGACGGCGGCCGTGCAGGATCCGACCAAGATGCTGCCCACGCTGGTATGCCTTGCGGTGTCTACGGTGCTGAACACCGTTTATTTCCTGCGCACGGTGCTGACGATTTTCACGCCGGTCAACGGGGACGGCAAAGAAAAGGCGCGGGGGCTGACAAAGGGCTTTGCCTTCAAGCTCTCGGTGCTTTGCTTCATCGTATTGAATGTCGTGCTTGGACTGTTCTCCGACCCGATCGTCGCGGCGCTGGAACAGGGCCTGCACATGTTCTCGTAAGGGAGTGGATCGAGGATGAAATATTTGACGAATCTGGAACATCTGGACCCGATCGACCTTTCCGTGGGATACCCGATCCTGCTGGTGCTGTTCGTGCCGCTGGTATTGGGCGCGGCGCTGCTGCTCCTGCGCCCGCTGCGGGAGGGCAGGGCCGCCCGGAAGACGTTCACCGCGGCGGCGCTGGCCGTAGACCTCCTGCTGGTTTACCTCCTGCTCCGCCAGCCGGACGCCAAACCGGCGGCGCTGTTCTGGCTGACGCCCGACCTGCCGATCGTCGTGAATCAGGACCTGCTGTCCCGGGCCTTCCTGGCCATGGCGGCGGCGCTCTGGCTGGCCGCCGGGATCTTTTCCTTCGGCTATTTCAAAGGGGACCGGCGCGAAGGGCTGTTTTACGGCGTGTATCTCATGGTGTTTGGTATGCTGGCGGGCGTCGCTGTGTCGGGCAACCTGATCTCGCTGTACTTGTTTTATGAATTGCTGACGCTGACCTCGTCGCTGCTGGTCTTTTACGAAGGCACGCACGAAGCGGTGATGGCCGGCCTGAAATACCTGTTTTATTCCATCGGCGGCGCGTTCCTCGCGCTGATCGGGGTCTTCGTCCTGGCGCGTATGAACGGCTGGCTTGTGTTCCAGCCGGGCGGGCTGACGCTGCATGAAAACATCGCCGGACGCACGCCGGTCATATTGGCCGTAGCGTTCCTCATGCTGCTCGGCGTCGGCGCGAAAGCGGGCATGTACCCGCTGCACGGCTGGCTCCCGACGGCGCACCCGGTCGCGCCCGCCCCGGCGAGCGCGGTGCTCTCCGGCCTGATCGTGAAAGCGGGCGTATTCTTCGCCATCCGTCTGGTGTATTATACCATTGGCGCGGACCTGCTGCGCGGCACCTGGGTGCAGTATGCATGGCTGACGCTGGCGCTGGTCACGGTGTTTATGGGCTCCATGCTCGCGTTTATGGAACCGGTGCTCAAAAAGCGCCTTGCCTACTCCACCGTCAGCCAGGTATCCTATATCCTGTTCGGCCTCGCGCTGCTCACCCCGACGGGGCTGACGGGCGGCCTGCTGCACATGATTTTTCACGCGGTCACCAAATGCGGCCTGTTCCTCGCGGCGGGTGCGTTCATCAAACAAAGCAAATGCACCCGCGTCGACGGTCTGGAAGGCGTGGGCAGGGCCATGCCCGTAACGACCGCCTGCTTCGCGATGTTCGGGCTTTCGCTGGTCGGCATCCCGCCCTTCTCGGGCTTCGTCAGCAAGTGGTATCTTGCCACCGGCGTCTCGGGCGCGGGCGTCGGGCTGTTCGCCCTGATCGGCCCCGCGGTGCTGCTCCTGAGCGCGTTGCTGACCGCGGGCTATCTGTTCCCGCTGCCGGTGCGCGGCTTTTTCGCCCCGGCGAAAAAGGGCGTGCGGGAAGCGCCGCCCGTCATGACGGTCCCGCTGGCCGCGCTGGCCGTGCTCTCGCTCGTGCTCGGCATTTTCGCGCAGCCGCTGGCCGGGCTGCTGGCGCAGATTGCCGGATCGGTATTATAAGGAGGGGAAAAGAGAATGGAACCAATATTTTTGATCGTCCCCATCCTGCTGCCGGTCGCGGCGGCGGTGTGGCTGCGGCTGTGCCATCCGGCAGGAAAGCGCATGGAGGCCGCGCTCTTTGCGCTCGTGCTGTTGAATTCCGTCCTGGTCGGGGCGCTGCTGCTCAACCGCCCCGCGGAAGGGCTTGCGCTTTTCCGTTTCACGAGGGGCCTGTCGGTCGAGCTGCGGCTGGACGGTATGGGCTCGGTGTTCGCCGGGATCATAGCCACGCTGTGGCCGCTCGCGACGCTGTATACCTATTCCTATCTGCATGAGGATAAACGCATCGGCGTGTTCCTCACCTGCTATACCCTGACCTATGCGGTCACGCTCGGCATCGCGTTTGCGGGCAACCTGCTCACGCTGTACCTGTTTTACGAGCTGCTTACGCTGGTCACCGTCCCGCTGGTCATGCACGACATGACCCACGAGGCGCGGCGCGCGGCGCGCAAATATCTGTATTATTCGCTGGGCGGCGCGGCGTTCGCGTTCATGGGCATCGTGTTCCTGTCGCATTACGGCGCAACGCTCGATTTTACCCAGTTCGCCGCCGCCGTCAACAGCGGCATGGTGCTGTCCCACCGCGACATGATGACGGTCGTCTATGTGCTGACCTTCTTTGGGTTCGGCGTCAAGGCGGCGATCTTCCCGTTTCACGGCTGGCTGCCCACGGCGTCCGTAGCGCCAACGCCGGTCACGGCGCTGCTGCATGCGGTAGCGGTCGTCAAATCGGGCGCGTTCGCGATCCTGCGCGTCACCTATTTCAACTACGGCACGACCTTCCTGGAAGGCTCCTGGGCGCAGGACGTCGTCATGCTGGCGGCGATGGCAACGGTCGTTTTCGCCTCGACGATGGCGGTCAAGGCGGTGCATTTCAAGCGTCGGCTGGCGTATTCGACGATCTCCAACCTGTCCTACATTCTGCTCGCGGCGTCGACAATGACAAAGCTGGGGCTGGCTGCGGCGCTGTCGCATATGGTGTTCCACGCGGTGATGAAATGCTGCGCGTTCTTCTGCGCGGGCGCGGTCATGCATCAGTCGAAGAAGAACTATATCTATGAGCTGGACGGGATCGCTCATCGGATGCCTGTGGTCTTCGCCTGCTTTACGGTTGCGTCGGTCTCGCTGACCGGCATCCCGCCGCTGTGCGGCTTCCTCAGCAAATGGTCGATCGCAAAGGCGCTCCTGACCATGCCGGAGACCTGGCTGGGCTGCGCCGGGCTGGCCTGCCTGATCTATGCGGCCTTCATGTCGGGCATTTATATGCTGACCGTGGTCGTGCGCGCCTGGCAGCCGCTGCCGGAGGGCGCGCTGCGCGAGGTACGGGATCCGGACTGGCGGATGCTGGCGCCGATCGGGATGCTCGCCGTGGCGGTCGTGGCGTTGGGGTTTTGCTCCCAGCCGCTGTTCACGCTGCTGGGCCGCATCGCCAACGGGCAGATATAAGGAGGGGATGGAATGAATTTGATCCCATTGATCTTGGCAGTCCCGCTTTGCGGCGCGTTTTGTACAGCGCTTTGCGGCAAGCGGGGGAAGCTCGCAAATTGGATCGCCCTTGCGGCTGAGCTTGCGGTGCTGTTGATGGCGGCGGGTACCTTTCCGCCTCTGGCGGACGGGCTGGACAGCTGCCGCTTCCTGCTGGTTGGGGAGCCGGGGCTTGCGTTCGCGGCGGACGGCTTCCGGCGCGTCTGGCTGGTGCTGATCGCGTTCGCGTTCGCCATGAGCGGGCTGATGTGCCCGGAATATTTGGCGCACAGCCACGCGCAGGCGCGCTATCAGACGGCAACGCTGCTGACGCTTTGCGGCACGTTGGGCGTCTTCCTCGCGGCCGACTTCTTCACTCTTTTTGTCTGCTTCGAGCTGATGAGCCTGTCTTCGTGGCTGTGGGTGCTCCATGAGGAGACCCCCGGCGCGAAATACGCGGCGGATACCTATTTAGCGGTCGCGGTGCTGGGCGGCCTGGTGCTGCTGCTGGGCATTTTCCTGCTGCACATCGGCTTCGGCGGCGAACCCTCGTTCGCCATGATGCGGCAGCTGGATTATACCGGCGCGCCGCGTGCGCTGCGCTATCTGACCGGCGGGCTGATGCTGTTCGGCTTTGCGGCCAAGGCGGGCCTGTTCCCGCTGCATTTCTGGTTGCCGATGGCCCATCCGGTCGCGCCCGCGCCGTCCAGCGCCCTGCTGTCCGGCGTGCTGACCAAGTGCGGCGTGCTTGGCATGTTGCTGCTGTCCACGACGCTGTTCCAGAACGATTTCCGCTGGGGAGAAGTCGTGCTGTCGCTGGGCGTCGTCACGATGGCGCTGGGCGCGGCGCTGGCGCTGTGCTCGGTTGACCTGAAACGGACGCTGGCTTGTTCCTCAGTCTCACAGATCGGGTTCATCGCGGTCGGCGTGGGCCTTATCAGCCTGCTGGGGACGGAAAATGCGCTGGCGGTGCGCGGCACGGTGCTGCATATGATGAACCACACCCTGATCAAGCTGGTGCTGTTCCTCGCGGCGGGCGTGTTTGCGATGTGCCGCGGCACGCTCGATCTCAATGAACTGCGCGGGGCGGGGCGGGGCAACCTGCCGCTGCTGCTGGCGTTCCTGACCGGCGCATGGTCGGTCGCCGGGATCCCGGGCGGCAGCGGCTACCTGAGCAAGACGATGCTGCATGAATCCATCGTCGAATATACCGAGCTCGTCAAGGGCTCGGGCGGCAGTATTGTGACCGAGCTGCACATCGTCGAATGGCTGTTCCTGATCTCGGGCGGCCTGACGCTGGCCTATATGGCCAAGCTGTTCCTGACCCTGTTCGTGGCGGAGCCCGCGAAGGGCGGCAAGCCGGTGCGGATGGGCGCGGCGACGCTGACGGCGTTGGCGGTCCCGTCCGCGGCGCTGTGGGCGCTGGGGCTTGCCCCGCATCCGCTGACCGACCGGCTGCTCGATCTGGCGCAGCCTGTGCTGACCGGCGCCGTGCTGGAGCATCCGCTGCACTATTATTCGCTGGCCAACCTGACCGGCGGCGGGATCTCGCTGGCGATCGGCGCGGCGGTGTATTTCTGCATCGTGCGCAGGCTGCTGCGGCGGGACGGCGAGCTGGTCAACGTCGTGCCCGCATGGTGCGACGTCGAGCGGAAGATCTACCGCCCGCTGTTCCTGCGGCTGCTGCCGGGCGCTGCGGGGCTGGTCTGCCGCATGGTCGACTGTTCGCTCGATGGAGCCGTCGTCCTGCTGCGCCGGACGGTCTTCTGCAACCTTGGCAAACCGAAGCGCGAGGTCGCGGGCGTGCGGCTGACCGATACGCTCGGGCGTTTGTGCGACCGGATCGTGCTGCTGCTCAACCGCACCGTGCGCCGCGGGGATCCGATCGAGCATCGTTCCTTTGTGTATATTTTTGCGGAGCGTGAACGCGAGATCGTCGCGTCCAGCCGCCTGATCACGGTGAGCCTGTCCTTTGGCATGCTGCTCGCCTGCGCGGGGCTGGTCGCCACGCTGTTGTATCTGCTGGTATAAAAGGCCCGCGCCGGTCCGTCGCTTTTGCGGCGGGCCGGCGCAGTTTTAAACGGTACGTTTCAGGGGCGTTCCGTGACCGCGCGGGGTTCGGCGACGAACATATAAGGCTGAACATTGCCGCCGACCGTTGCTTTGGGCGTATGGATTCCTTCATCAAATGCGCGCCCCTGTTCCAGGTTGACAGCAGCGGCGGCGGTGGCGGACGCCTGTTCCGGTGCATTCGGATCGACCGTCATGAGCAGCTTTCCCTGCGAAAGCGCGTCTATCCCATCTGCGGATGCGTCGATCCCGACGATCGGCGTTTGGGACGCATCCAGCCCGGCCTCTTCGATCGCGTCGATCGCGCCCAGCGCCATGGCATCGTTATTGGCGATGATGCAGTCGTATTCGATCCCCTCTGCGAGCAGCCTCCGCATGGCGTGATACGCCCGATCGCGGGAAAAATCGCAGGTTTGAAATTCCGCCGCTGCAACAGCGGTCAGCCCCGCGTCAAAAAGCCCCTGGATCGCGCCGTCCGCGCGCTTCTCCGTGCTTTCCAGACCGGGCGTTCCCTGAAACAGCAGGTAGCGGATCTCCGGCGCTTCGCGCCCGGCAAAACAGGAAGCGAGCGCTTCGCCCTGCAAAATACCGCTTCGCGTTTCCTCGCAGCCGACAAAGACCATATGGTCGTGCAGGATTCGGCGGTCGGCTGGGGCGCGGTTCAGCAGCACGACGCCGGCGCCCGAGGCGATTTCGGCGATTTTTTCGCCCGCTTTGTCGTCGGCAAGGGTCACGATCAGCGCGCCCGCGCCCTCCGCGAGCGCTTTCTGCGCCTGAAGGAGCTGCGTCTCCGCATCTCCTCCGGCGTTGTAAGAAAGCAGCTCGTAGCCGGCGGCAGCCGCTTCCGCTTCGATCGACCGCTTCAGATCAAGGAGGAACGCATCCTCCTCTGCCAGCAGCAGTGCCAGCGGCTTTCGTTCGGCCTGCGGCGCGGCGGGAGCGTTGCTCACGCCGCAGCCGGTGAGAAGCAGAGCCGAGGCCAATATGCCGGATAAAATTTGAAATAGACCGTTCGTTTTCATAGCGGGTCCTCCCTGTTTTTTGATTTGCCGCTCCTGTCCGGGAGCTGTTCCCAGCATACCGGAAAGCCGCAAAAACCGGAATAGACGTTTTTGCGATCCGGCGTTCCCTGCGCTGAGCGGGCAGAGGGAAGCTGGACTTTCTTGCGGTTTTGCGCAAAAAAAAGAAGCGTTCCGCTATGCGGGAACGCTTCTTTTGTTCTTCAGGTTTCCGTTCTGGAATTGCGATATTCCACCGGGGACAAGCCGACGTATTTGGTAAACAGCCGGGAGAAATAGTTTGCATCTTCAAAACCGACGTCCGCCGCGATATGCGAGACGGGATCTTTTGTATCCAGCAGGCGCGTCTGCGCCTCGCCGACGCGCCGCCGCAGGACATACTGTTTCAGGGAATAGCCCGTGTGCTGCTTAAAAATGTGGGCTAAATGGTAAGGGCTGATGAAAAAGCGGCTGCCCAGCTGTTCCAGCGAGAGCTTTTCCGCGTAATGCGTTTCGATGTAGCGCTCGATCTGCGCGCAGGCGCTGGCATCGGTTTGAAGCGCGGGGGCTTCGCGCGCTGCGATCATACGGCGCACCAGCTCCAGCGCCGCAAGCGTGAGCTGTTGGCAAAGCGGCAGGTAATGGGGCCGCCGTTCCGCCGCGTGGCGGTCGATCATATGAAACAGCTGCACGAGATCCCCGAACTGCTCGGGCTGATGGAAGACCGGGCAGCAGGACGGGGACAGCAGCTGATAAGGCGGCTGCTCCGCATCGGGAAGTTTTTTCACGCCAATGCACAAGGTTTGATAAAGCTCGTCGGTTTCCGGGCGTTCGTCATGCAGCATCCCGGGGCTGCACAGGATCACGTCGCCCCTTGAGACCTGATACCGATGCAGTCCGACGGCATAACGGCTGTGCCCTTTCAGGATCAGCAGGATCTCGCCGGTGTCTTTATGCATATGCATCATGCGGTGAAAGCCGTCTGTCCAATCGGAATAGCAGACGTATGCAAGGTAGGGCTGGTTCCACGGCAGCGCCCGCGCGTCCTCCTCGGAAAACACAAACCGGTGCCGGTTGAAGCCTGTCGTATCCATTCACAAAGCGCCTCCTTTACAGCAATCCGTAAAAATGAAGATACCCTATTATAGCACAGCCTGTCAAGGACAGGTGCGCAAGAATATCCATTTGCATAAGCGGGGCTCCGGTTACAATTAGGGGCACAAAGCGATGCGGAAGGGGGCATGAAGCGGAATCTGCGGGATGCGATCGCCGGCTATATGCCGACCGGAACTGTGGCAGGGCCGGCAGTTGCCATGGTGCTCATGAACGCTTTCGGCGCGGCATGGTCGCCGGCGCTGCGGATGCTTCTGATCCTCCGTGCGCCTGCCCTTGCCTTCAACGGCCGCGCGGTGTGCTAAAACGTGCCGGCAAAGCGCGCGGATAAGGTCCGGAAATCTTTGCATTAGAGGAAAACGCCGTTTTCTCGGCCGGGATGTATCAAAACACTTTTGGGAAACGGGTTTGCGGCGGCGGGTTTCGCTTGTACTCGACCGAGGGATGTAAAAAAACCGCGATACCAGGCCACGCTTTTGCACAGCCCCATCACGGTTTTTAGCAAGAATTTAATGGTTCCAGCCGGGAGCTTTCAATTTCTTGCCCTCGCCTGATGGTATTATTATAGCAAACGGAGGCTCCGATTTGCAAGGAGCAACGTTCACAAAATATTCATAAATTTTTCACGCAAAAAACAACAGCTTCCATAAATAATATGATAAACCTCAGCTTTTCTGCTTAAATATGAGTTTTTTTGCATAAAGCAGGCATACTCCGATGGATTTCGCTTTTTCGGGGAAGGGAAGCCTCCCCGGCGGGGCGGGTTCAAAGCTCAATCTCCCGCGCGTGGGAAAGGTGCTTCTGGGTATATAAAATGGACTTATCGCCTTCCCGAAGGACGAGGTCGCCGTTGGGGATGACCGTCTTCCCGGCACGTTTGGCCATTACGGTGACCGGTCTGCGCACTGGATCGCCGCGGCGATGCCCCCGTGCGGCAGCCGCAGCGCGGAGATCGTGCGGCGCGCCGGCTTGCCGCGCGCTTCCGGCCGGATCTTGATCAATCGGATATCCTCCTCGCCTGCATATTCGGTGATTCGACGGTCGCAGCGTTCGCTGAGCGAATCGTATTCGCCTTACCAGGTGTAATCGAAATAGAAAAAATCGCGCCGGTGGAACGGATCCCGGAGCTTTTGTGAACGCAAATCAGGACCTCTTCGCCGCAGCCGCCCGGCCAGCGGTACCGCTTTTCCAAACGGCCATTGATCGTCCGGCCGTACAATTCCCGGTTCAGCGACTGGAACCAGCCCTGTAATTTTTCGATCGCTGCCAGCAGTGTGCATTGCTCCATGCCTGCGCCTCCGTTGCGTTCCGGGGAACGGTTGGGTCTCCTGCCGCCAGCATAACACAGAATCTGAAGATTTACCAGCCCCTTCCTGAAGATATGGCGTTGTTTTTTCACGGCATCCCTTTTAATAGGAGATGCAGAACAAACGACAACGCGCCGCTGCGGGGAGCGTTACCGCAGGGCGCCGTTAGCGTGCGCGGGAGCCGGAGGGGCGCCCGGGGATTTGAGAATCTGTATTCACAAGCCCAAAGCGGCGGAGGACCGGCGCGGCGGGCGCGTCCGGACATTGCAAACAGGAGGGGGGACGCCCCTCCTGTTTTCCGGAATGTGTTTCCCTGCGCCGCGTCAGGGCTTCAACGGATAAATGCGATGCCGCGGGGCTTGTCGCCGTCGGTATCGTGGCGCGGATGTGCCTTGACCTTTTCACAGGCGGACATCAGCTCGGAGATCAGCAGCGTGCTGTAACGGTTCTCGTAAACCGTCAGCATCGGCACGGTGTCCGATTTCTGCACCACGACATATTTGGACGGCAGCTTGCTCAGCGTTAACGCGATCACGTCGATCCGGCAACGCGGGCAGGTACAGCCGCCGGCCATACGGATGTACTTATCGGCCTTGTCCTCCACCAGCGACTGCATTACATTAAGGTAAGTTACCTCTTCCTCCGGGGCTTGAAGCGATTGCTCCAAAGAATCCTTGATCTGCTCGGACAGCATGGTTTCATTTGTCATTTTAGCGCACCTCTTTCCTGAACCTTATGGGTCGGAGACCGGGACTGCGCCGCCGTGGATCGGGCGGGAGCGATCCCCTTTTCCGAAAAATGTCGTCATGCAATGAAAAGACCTTTTGCGGATCCGACATTTATTATTCGATAAATCGATCAAAAAAGTTAGCGGTAAAATGGCTCGGGACAAGAAAAATTTTGCCGGGGGGAGTTTTTTTGCGGCAGTGAGCCGGAAATACCTTGCCCGGGATCGAAAAGAGTGCGTCGGAGACCGTTGACTTTCCAATTTCAATCTGATAGAATAAGTAATAGGTTTCCAGCGGTGCGCCGGATACTGTTTCTTCAAAATGAGTTAAGGAGAGTTTGATTATGAGTTTCAAGAAGCTTCGTGTCAGACAGAAGATCGTCGCAGCCGAGCTGCTGATGGCATTGTTGGCAAGTGTTTCCGGCATCCTGAGCATCATCCTGATGGGCAACGTGCAGCAGCAGTACCATCAGGGGCTGGAGCACTATGGTTTTGCACAGGGCTCGGTCGGTATCGTGATGACCAGCGCCGCGCAGCTGGATCGGGAAGTCCATGACGCGGTCGGCTTTATCGACACCGGCTACCGCGACGCGGCGCGCGCGGCGATGGATGAGCAGATCAATACGATTGATACATATATGTTGGAGATCGAAGAGCAGCTCGTCAGCGACGAGGCGAAGGGCTATTTCAACAATGCGAAAACGGCCTGGAACAGTTACCTCAAACTTGCGGAGGATCTTTCCGACGAGGTCGTCGGCACGATCACGATGAACGACTTTGCGTTGGTCAGCAAGACGCAGGAGCGGCTTTCCGACGAACTGGACGGTTATTATAAAACCATGTATGAGAACCTCGGCAAGCTGATGCAGCTGAAGATCCAGCAGGGGCGCGAGCTGCAGAGCGACGCCGCCCTGAAGACGGTGATCGCGCGCGTCAGCGTGATCGGCCTGCTGATCGTTGCGATGATCCTGGGTTACCTGGTCGCGCGGCGCATCGCGAAGGATATCGCGCTCCCGCTGGCCGCTTGCGTGAAGCGCTTGCAGGCGCTGGCGCAGGGCGACCTGCATTCCCCGCTCCCCTCGATCGATAGCGAGGACGAGATCGGCGAGATGGTCGAGGCGAGCAAGCTCGTGGTCGACGATCTGACCGCAGTCATCAGCGATATTGAATTCCTGCTCGGCGAAATGTCGAACGGTAATTATAACATTCGCAGCCGCGACCGCAGCGCGTATGTCGGCGATCTGGAGCCGGTGCTCAACGCGATCCAGAAGATCAATTCCAGCCTGAGCGATACGCTCGCGCAGATCCAGCAGTCGGCGGATCAGGTTTCCGCGAACTCCGATCAGGTCTCCAACAGCGCGCAGGCGCTGGCGCAGGGCGCTACCGAACAGGCCAGCGCAGTCGAAGAGCTGTCCGCTACGATCACTGAGATCAGCCAGGGCGCGGTCGAAAATGCCAAGCTGGCGAAGGAATCCCGCGACCTGTCCAACAACGCCGGGACACAGGTTGGCGTTTGCGGCGAGCGGATGGAAAGCATGGTCTCCGCGATGGACGAGATCAAGGCGGCTGCCGAAGAAGTGCGTGAGATCATTGACACCATTGCGAACATCGCGTTCCAGACCAATATCCTTGCGCTGAACGCAGCGGTTGAGGCGGCGCGCGCAGGCAGCGCGGGCAAGGGTTTCGCCGTCGTGGCGGACGAAGTGCGCAATCTGGCTTCCAAGTCGGATGAAGCGGCCAAGGCGACCCAGGCGCGCATCGAGAATGCGATCGCGGCGGTACAGAAGGGCAGCAGCTATGTTGACGACGTTTCCGAAGCGCTCGATAAGACCCGCGAGCTGACGCATCATGCCGTCTTGATGATGGGCGAGATTGCCGCAGCCAGCGAGCATCAGGCCGACTCGATGCAGCAGATCAACGAAGGCATCGACCAGATCTCGGCGGTCGTGCAGACGAACTCGGCGACCAGCCAGGAGACTGCCGCAGCCAGCGAAGAGCTGAGCGGGCAGGCGCAGCTGCTTGACCAGCTAATGAGCCGGTTCACGCTCAAGCAGGAGGACGGCGCGATCGCGCATCCGCAGCAGCAGCGGCCCAGCTATGAGACAAACGTCTCGTCCGGCTTTGACTACAGCTCCAAATATTAAACGATGAAATGCCCCGGGGCGGCGGATGCCGCTCCGGGGTTTCGTTTTTGCCGGGCTCCGGCCCGCCTGCGTCCACTGCTTTGCCCTGCGAAAATCCTGCTCCAGGTCCAAATCCGATCGAACTGGCCGGGGACTCCAACTTCGTGAGTTCCCGGCCTTTTTCGGCGCTGCACGAGCCGTTTGGGCGAACGCCGCGGCACGGTGCTTCCGCGGCCTGCGGACAGCGAAAAAATTTTTAAAAAATTTTCCCGAGAGCGCTTACTTTTTTCAAGAAGTTGCCGATATATAGTATGAAGGCAGTTTGGGAGGCAGCTGCTGCAAAACGTGCGCAGGCCGGCGCGGGAGGCGCGGCTGCGAATTCAACACGGCCTTACAATTTCATATTTTTTGTGATGCAGGGGAAACGGATGTCCCCGAAGAGTTTTAAGGAGGAAACTTTTTATGCGTATCCAACACAACATTATGGCGATGAACGCCTACCGGAATTACAACAACAATACTTCGGCGTTGGCGAAGAACTTGGAGCGGTTGTCTTCCGGTTACAAGATCAACCGCGCGGGTGACGATGCGGCGGGGCTTGCGATCTCCGAAAAAATGCGCGCCCAGATTACCGGTCTGGAAGCGGCCCAGAAGAATGTCAAGGACGGCATTTCTCTGGTAAACACCGCAGAGGGCGCGATGCAGGAGATCCAGGACATGCTGAACCGTATGGTTTCGCTGGCGACCCAGTCGGCCAACGGTACCTACGACAACGAAGTCGACCGCGCAAACCTTCAGAAGGAAGTTGAATCGCTCAAGAGCGAAATCAACCGTATCGCGGATTCTGCGAACTTTAATGGCATCAACCTGCTGGACGGTTCGCAGTATGCCGGCGGCGACGCTTCCGTATCCGACATTACGCTTCCGCCCGAGGGCACACCGATTGGCGATAAGACGGTTCTGCGAAAAGACGGAACCCCGGTACAGAAAACCGAATTTGCCGTTCAGTTTGACAACCTCGCCATTAACGCAAAGGCTGGCGATAAGCTGACCGTTAATATCGGCGGTGAAGATATTGAACTGACGCTTGAGGAAAAGCGGTACGATGCGAAGGCATTGGCGCAGGCGCTTCAGAAGACCTTTGATTCGGATGCTGACCTGATTGGCGGGCAGAGCTTCACTGCTAAAGTTGGTGCGGATGGTACCAGCGTTGTATTTACGCAGGTTAATGATCCGACCGGCCCTGACGATACGGTTGAAGCCAGTATGGACGTCAAGATGTCTTTCACTTCGGCGGCGGGCGGCAACGCTGTTGTGCTGAGCGATGATGCTGGCATGGCTGCTTCCACGATCACTGGCACGCCCAGCAGTTCGATTGCTATCAGCAATGACGGAAAAGATGCTACGAATGCAGTGTACTCCGTAACGCTGACAGGCAAGACCGATTCTGATTTGAATAACAAAGTTATTGATGGTGTATCGATTGATTGGAGCAACTCAAGCGATGATTTAGATACCACAATGAGCGCGTTTGTTGACTCTTACAATCAGACGGCTAACAAGGATTACACTGCGGCGTGGGATTCGTCCGGTGGAAAATTGACGTTGACCGCGAAAGAAGCGGGGGTCGTTTCTACAGCGCCTACCACCGATGTATCGGGTACCTCCGCACCCTTGGCGGAGGACACTGCGGGTGCGGCTGCTGTACCGGCTACCAAGTCGGCTGACGCCAGCGGCCTGACCGATACTGCGATCAAGGCTGCTGCGGACGCGAAAGGCGCTGGTTCTGGTAATGTTACTATCGAGCTTAACGGCGATGATAAACTGGAACTGAAGGTTAACGGTACGGTTATTGGCACTTCCGATAAAGCTGTAGATGGCACAGCGACCAGTTTCGCATTTGCGGATGCAGAGGGTAACTCGCTGGGTTCGGTTACTTTGACTGGCAGCGTTGGAGCTTCCGATATCGCGGATGCGCTTGATACTGGCTTGACTTATACCGCAGCTGGCGACGGCGGCAGCGATGTCGATCCGGTAGAGACTCAGAACGTTGAGCTGGATTTGTCCGGTGCGCTTGCCGCTGTCGATCTTGAAAATCCCGACGCTCAGGTGGATTCAACAGCGCTTGCTGCTGTAAAGACTGCTTTAAACGGGCTTGGCGGCGGCACTGGCAAAATTATTGTAAACCAAGAAGTTGAAGTCGACCTGACTGATATTGACGATGACATCACGGCTGACGCTGGCGGCAATACCACAGTCCAGGATCTGATGCAGGCGATTGCAAACCGCGCTAAGGCTGCGGCGGATGCATGGAATACGGACAATGCGGATAAAGATTACACCTATGAAAATGCACGTGCATCCTTGTCTGCGGCAGGGTCGCCCGACGGCGATATCATGGGCCTTGCCAATAACACAGGTAAGATTTATGTCCTGATGGATAAGACACCCAAGACAACTGGGGATGCATCGATGCCGGCGGCTGTTTCCGGCAGTTACAACGCCGCTACTGTGAAGATCACGCAGGGCAGCGCGGAAGACGGCGGCGCACGCGCCAGCACCACGATCGATCTGAGCGCGATCTTCGGCGGCGATATCGCCGATGGCAGCAAGCTCAAGATCGGCGACGACGAATACACCTTCAAATGGGGCGACTCCTCGGAAGCTGGCATCAGCGGAAAGACGATCACGCTGGATAAGAACGCCACTGCGGCAGAGCGCATCAACGCAGCCGGCAAGTATCTGTCCAACGCAGAGAACAGCGCGTTCTCGATCGGTAATGAAACGACTGGCGGTAAGATCACAATTGATGAAAAGACCGACAACACCAAGTTCGCGAGCGAGCTGAAGACGATGGAA
This sequence comes from uncultured Eubacteriales bacterium, assembly GCA_910586105.1. GTDB lineage: Bacteria > Bacillota > Clostridia > Oscillospirales > Butyricicoccaceae > QXXE01. The sequence goes on from CAJUGU010000025.1 coordinate 23,700, forward strand.
GGCTTCCAGTCCCTGTTCTCCGCGACGAAGGTCGCGCCCAAGATCGACGGCGCAGGCCTGACCCTCCAGATCGGCGACACCTCCGCAGAGTACAACCAGCTCACCGTTTCGATCAAGGATATGCACGTTGCTTCGCTGGGCATCGCCGATATCGATATCGGCACGCCGGACGGCGCGCATGAAGCGATTGATAAGATCAAGGCTGCGATTAACACCGTTTCGAGCGTCCGCGGCGACCTCGGCGCGATCAGCAACCGTCTGGATCACACGGCGAACAACCTGTCCGTAATGGCGGAGAACATCACCGACGCCGAGTCCACGATCCGCGATACCGATATCGCCGAAGAGATGATGGCATATACAAAGAACAATATCCTCGTGCAGTCGGCACAGGCAATGCTCGCGCAGGCCAACCAGGTCCCGCAGGGCGTGCTGCAGCTGCTCCAATAATTCCGGCGGCATAGCGTCGCTGTAAAGAGGGGAGGAAAATTATGGATCTCATGAACAGTATCGCATCTTCCGCAATGTCAATGAGCGCGGCGCAGCTCGCGCAGAACTATGACATCGCCGTTACCAAGAAGGCAATGGACGTGGAAGAGCTGGCGCTCCAGGAGCTGACTGAAATGCTCCCGCCGAGCCCCTATAATATCGACGTTTATGCGTAAACGACACTTTGCAGGCTGAGGGATCCCCTCAGCCTGCTTCTTTTGCTGCAAATCCTCCGAAAATATATAAGATATCGGTCGAGTATTCCCCGCATTTCAATGTGAAACACAGGGGTTTTTCATGAAAACATCTAAAAACGCCGGGGAAAAACCGTGAATTCCCAACGCATTTTTTTTCCATCTGCTATTGAAAATCGCTTCACATCAGTGTATAATAAAATCAAGTTGTTAACCCCGAGGGAGTTTTATGCCCTTTTGGGAGGAAACATAGATAGAAGACGCCGTCTTCTGAGCGGAGGTATGCGTGAGTGGACGAGAAAATGAAGCAGTTCGCCGGTAAATTCAAAGAAGCCGTCGGCAAGATCAGCAAGAAAACCTGGCGGATCATAGCCGCCGTAGCGGGTGTGGTCCTCATAGCGGCCGTCATTTTGGCCGTGGTCTTGATGGATAAAACCTATGTCCCGTTGTTTACAGAGTTGAACAGCGACGACATGTCTTCTATTTTAAACTACCTTTCCGAACAGAATGTTGTGGATTATAAGGTGGAGAATAACGACACGATCCTTGTACCGGAGAGTATGGAGCCTTCGCTCAAAGCCAGGGTTCTGCAGGCAGGCTACCCGGCCAGCTCGGACAATTATAAGCTGTATACCGGCAACATCGGCCCGATTTCGACCGAGTCCGACCGCCGTACATATGCGCTGCTCGATCTTCAGGAACGGCTGGGCTCCACCATTGAAAATATGGATAACGTCCGCGAAGCGTGGGTCTACATCAACCCCGGCGAGGACAATTCCTATGTGCTCAACCGGGACGCGGTGATCAAGGCGTCGGCAACCGTCATCGTCAATACCCGCAACGGCAGGCTTTCCGACGAGGTGGCCTCGGCGATCCGCCGGGCGGTCGCGAACGCAGTCGAAGGGCTGGTCGTGGACAACGTCACCATCGAAGACCAGGACGGCAACCCTTATATAGATGCAGACGGCATTGGCAGCATGAGCGACGCGTCGCTGCTACGGCTCACGCTGGAAGCTGAACAAAATGCTTTGATCCGCCGCGCGATCCTGGATCTGCTCGGCCCGGTCTACGGCGAGGAAAACCTCAGTATCGGCGTCAACACCACGGTCGACGTGGCGCACACGTGGGAGGAAGCGATCCAGTATTACCTGCCCGAGTATGCGCAGGACGGCTCGACGGGCGGCAAGGGCATCATCGGCCGCCGCGTGTTCCACTATGAGATCCAGACCGACGAGAACGCCCCTGACGGCGGCGTTCCCGGGACAACGACCAACTCTGATCTTTCCGAGTACGTCGAAAACGGCTATAACCCCACCGGCAACGAAGACGTGCTGGTCGGCGACGGCGAGTACGACTACGACAACAGCCAGACGACCACCCAAAAGGAATATAACGGCGGTACCGTGATCGACTGCATGGTCGCGGTCACGATCAACGCGCAGCCGAACAGCGTCAACACCGAAGACCTTGTCGCGCACGTGGCGCGCGCGGCGGGGATCGACGTGGAGATGCAGGACGACAAGGTATCCGTCCTTGCGATCCCGTTCTATGTACAGCCGGCTGAACCGGATACCAACACGGGCGGCATCCTGGCAGGCGTACCGGATTGGGTGCTCTATGCAGCGATCGCCGGACTGGCGCTCTTCCTGCTGATCCTGATTATCGTGCTGGTACTCGTCAGCCGCAGCAAGAAGAAACGCAGGGCGATGGAAGAAGCGATCCGCGCAGAGCAGGAGGCCGCGGCGATCGCGGCAGCCGAACAGGCGGCGCTGGCCGGCGAAGAAGCGCCGGAGGGCGAGGAGCCGCAGACAGGCGCAAATATTATGGATATCCATACCGAACGCAGCATGGAGCTGCGGCGGGACGTGCGGGCTTTCGCGGAGAACAACCCGGAGGTTGCGGCATACATGATCAAGAGCTGGCTGAAGGGAGACGAGGAAGACCATGGCTGATAAAGAAAAGAAAAAGAAAAAGAAAAAGGGCGCTGCCGAGGCTGCGCCTGAGGCTGAGGTGGCGGCGGAAGCCGTCGCCGAGATGGCCTCGCAGCCGACCCCGAATACTCCTAAGCCGCAGGCCAGCGACCTGACCGGGCCGCAGAAGGCGGCGGCGGTGATCATCTCGCTGGGCGTCGACAAGGCGTCTCTGCTCTACCAGCACATGGACCCGGAGGAGATCGAGATGGTGACGCTCGAAGTCGCCAAGCTCGGCTTCCTCGATTCGGACGTGACCGAGGAAGTGCTGACCGAGTTCTATCAGATGTGTATGACGAACAAGGCGGTCACGGAGGGCGGTATCGAGTATGCGCGCACCGTCCTGCAAAAGGCGTTTGGCGACCAGGCGGCGAGCACGCTGCTCGAAAAGGTAACCAAGTCGCTCAAGAACCGCGAGTTCTCGTTCATGAACAAGGCGAGCGACAAGGACCTGTTCTCGGCGCTGCAGCATGAACGCCCGCAGACGATCGCGCTGGTGCTGTCGTATGTCGACCCCGACAAGGCGGCCGCTGTGATCGAACAGCTTGAAGGCCGCCGTCAGATCCAAGTTGTAGAAAGCATCGCCCAGATGGACAGCGCGTCCCCGGCGGCGATCAAGATCATCGAGGCAGAAATGACAAGACGGTTTGCAAACATCTTTAACAGCAGCAACGTACAGGTCGGCGGCATCGATTTCGTGGCGGACGTGATGAACAACCTCGACCGTTCGAGCGAAAAGACGATCTTCGACGGCCTGAATGCTTACAACGACGAACTGGCGGAAGAGATCCGCAAGCGTATGTTCGTGTTCGAGGATATCATGACGATGGACGATCGTTCGGTGCAGCGCTTCGTGCGCGACTGCGACCCGCGCGACCTCGTGCTTGCGCTCAAGGCGGCAAACGAAGAGGTGCAGGGCAAGCTGTTCAAGAACATGTCCGGCCGTATGGCGGAGAGCATCCGCGACGACCTCGAAGTTACGACCAATGTCCGCATGAAGGATGTCGAGGACGCGCAGCAGCGTATCGTCAACATCATCCGCGGCCTGGAAGAGAAGGGCGAAGTTATCATTATGAAGGGCGGAAAGGACGATATCATTGCCTAATATTTTCAAGCGGTTCATGAAGCCTGCGGCCTCCGCCTACGTTTTCCCGGACGCAAGCGAATGGGACGACGTTTCCCGGGTGATCCCGCCCGGCGACGCCGAGGAGGAAGAGCCGGAAGCGCCGTTCGAGGAGTTCCGGCCGGAGGAGGCGGAAGCCACGATCGGCGGGGACGAGGACTTCACGGATTTTCATGAATACAGCGAGTTCGGCCCGTCCGGCGCGCCCGCCCGCGAAGAGCCCCCGGAGACCGAGGAACCGCCGCCGGAGACGGCCGAGCCGCCCAAAGCGGCGGAAGAGGATCCCCAGGAGGAAGCCGAGCCGCCGCGCAAACGGCGCTCGACGCCGGTCGATTACGCCCGTATCCAGGCGGAGGCGATCCTCGCGCAGGCGCGCGAAGAAGCCGAAGCGATGAAGGAAGCGGCGCTCCAGCAGGCGCAGGAAGAGATCCAGCAGCTTCGCCGGGAGGCGCGCGCGGACGGCTACAACGCCGGGTACACCGAAGGCATGGCGACCGGCATGAGCGAAGGCCGCGAGGAACGCGAGCGGCAGGCGGCGGAGCAGGGAAGGATCGTCCGGGAATTCCTGGAGGCCGCGGCCAAGCAGCGCGACCAGCTGATCGACGAGACCCGCGAAGACCTGCGCGATCTTGCGATGGCGATCGCCGAAAAGGTGATCCGGGTCAGCCTGCGGTCGAGCGGCGACGTGCTGATGCGCATGATCGAAACCGCCACCGAAAAGCACCGCCGGTGCGAATGGGTGCAGATTTATATTGCCGACTGCGACGCCAAAAACCTCGCGCTTTCCATGCCGGAGCTGAACGCCGCCCTCGGGCACCTGTCCGACCGCGTGCGGATTATACCGATGGCGGACGATGAATCGGGCACCTGTATCATTGAAATGCCCGACGAGATCATTGACGCGAGCGTATCGACACAGATGGACAACATCCGCGAGATTATGAGCACCGCCGTCCGCGAATAGAAGGGTTTTCGAGATGTATAAGGATATCATTCGGCAAATCCAGCAGGCCGAGACTATCGGCCACACCGGGAAGATCGAAAATATCGTCGGTATGTCGATCGAGGCGTCCGGCATCAAGGCTGCGGTCGGCGATATCTGCCGGATTTACAGCGGCGAGTCCAGCGGGCAGATCACCGCCGAGGTGGTCGGCTTCAAGGATGACCGGGTGCTGCTGATGCCGTATTCGGAAATGAGCGGCATATCGGCGGGCAATTTTGTCCGCACGACCGGCCAGCAGCTGCGGCTGCGGGTGGGGTCCTTCCTGAAAGGGCGCATCATCAATGCGCTGGGCCAGCCGATCGACGATCAGGCCCCGTTTGAGGGCGGCGTGTATTATCCGATCGGCGGCAGCGGCTATATCAACCCGCTGACCCGCCCCCCGATCCGGGAGAAAATGGAATTCGGCGTGAAGGCGATCGACGGCCTGCTGACCATCGGCAAGGGCCAGCGTATGGGCATCTTCGCCGGTTCGGGCGTCGGCAAAAGTACACTGATGGGGATGATCGCCAAGAACGTCAAGGCCGATATCAACGTCATTGCGCTGGTCGGCGAACGCGGGCGCGAGGTGCTCGAGTTCGTGCAGAAGGATCTTGGGGAAGAGGGCATGCGCCGGTCGATCCTGGTCGTTGCGACCTCGGACCAGCCCGCGATGCTGCGGATGCGCTGCCCGTCGGTTGCCACCGGCATTGCGGAATACTTCCGCGACCAGGGGTTTGACGTTCTGCTGATGATGGACTCGCTGACGCGCTTTGCGATGGCCCAGCGTGAAATCGGGCTTGCGATCGGCGAACCGCCCGTTGCGCGCGGCTATACGCCGTCGATCTATGCGGAGCTGCCCAAGCTGCTCGAGCGCAGCGGCAATTTCCGGACGGGATCGATCACCGCGATCTATACCGTGCTGGTCGAGGGCGACGACACCAACGAACCGATCGCCGATACCGTCCGCGGTATTCTGGACGGGCATATCGTGCTTTCCCGCGCGCTGGCGGCGGCCAACCATTACCCCGCAATCGATATCAGCGCGAGCATTTCGCGACTGATGATCGAGCTGGTGGACGACGGCCACAACCAACTGGCCTCCAAGCTGCGCGATATACTCAGCATATATGAAAAAAACGCCGACCTGGTTTCGATCGGCGCGTACAAGGCGGGCACCAACCCGCGGCTTGATTTCGCGCTGACCAAGATCGACCAGATCAACGGCTTCCTGATGCAGGGCGTGAACGAGTCGTTCGGTTACGACCAGTGTCTCGCCGAGCTGCGCAGGATTTTGAAATAGCGACCGTGAAACGGTCGAAAAAGCGCGCAGACGCGTGAAATCTAAACCAAAAAACCATAGTCTGTGGACAAGGGAGACGACATAGGATGAAAAAGTTCCGCTTTCAGCTGGATACCGTTCTGGGCTACAAGCAGCAGGTACTGGATAACCGGTTGGTGGAGCACGGCGCTGCCGTTGCACAGGTGACGAAGCAGGAGGCCGTCCTTGCGGACGCGCGGACGCGGATGTCCAACTACGAGAACGAATTCCAGCAGAAGCAGGCCGAAGGAATGACCATGTTTGAAGCGCTGAAATACCAGAATTGTATGCAGGCGCTGATCCGCGAGGTCGATCGGGAGACCGAAAAGCTGATCCATCTCCGGCGGATTGAGGAAGAGAAGCGCGCGCGGGTCGTGGAAAGCCGCGTGGAGACCAAGACGCTCGAAAAGCTGAAAGAGATCAAGCTGCAGGACTATAACAAAGGCGTCCAGAAGGACGAGGAGCGGTTCATCGACGACCTGACCGCGACCCGAAGAGTGCTGAGCAACGCGTAACACACGCGCTACTCATAGATACATCCCATGAAAGGAGGTGAAAGGAGAAAATGAAAGGTGTAGATTTAATGACACAGCTGATCAACACCGGCGTGAAGCAGAGCACCGGCAGCAAGCAGGACGGCAGCTCGGATAAGGATTTCGAGAAGATGCTCGAGCAGGCGGGCCAGCAGCAGGGCTTCGCGGCGGGAACGACGGCGGACAACAGCTCGGGCACATCGACGACGCCGACGGGGGACGCTACCACAGCGCCTGCGGCAGGCGAGGTCGAGGAGCCGGGTACCGAAGAGCTTTCGATCGCGGCGGCGCTGATCACGGCGCAGCCCATGATTCCGGTTGACACGTTCACACCGGTCGAGGTCGAGGAAGTGCTGCCCGCAGCAGCGGAAGCGATCCTGCCGCAGACGGATGTGACCGCGGAGCAGGCGACCGGCACACCGCTCGATATCGGTATGCAGCAGCAACAGCAGGAAGGAGACAATTCCTTCGGCGAAGCGGCGGCGGAGCTGACCGAGCAGGCGGAGCAGATCGCGGAACCGGCGGCGGAAGAGGCGGCGGCTCCTGAGGAGCACGTCGAAAAGGCGGAGCACGCGACGCAGGAGCAGCAGCCCGTGGAAGAGGATAAGGCCAAGGCGGTCGACGATGCATCCGCAGCGGCGGAGGCGCCGGTATTCGACCATACCGAGCATGTCCCGGTCAAGGTTGCCGAGACCGGCGAACCGGTGCAGGCGGAAGCGGAGGACGCAGCCGAGCAGCTCGCGCAGCGGATCCAGCAGGCGATGGCGCAGGGCGAGAGCCGCGTTGAAGTGACGCTGACCCCGGAAAACCTGGGACAGCTGACTGTGGAGATCACCCGGTCGAGCGACGGCGCGCTGAGTATCGTGCTGACGACCATGACCGACAAGGCGGCGCACCTGATTGACCGGCACGCGTCGAGCCTTCAGCAGATGCTGATGGATCATTCGCAGAATGTCCATATTGAGGTAGAGACCCGCACGCCGGAGACACAGGCGCAGCAATTCCTGAACCCGGACAGCCAGAACAACCACCAGCGCCAGCAGCAACAGCAGCGGCAGCAGAAGGAGGAAGACCACCAGGACGGCGACTTCTTACAGCAGCTCCGGCTGGGACTGGTCGGGATGGACTGAGGAGCCGGAACGCACGCGCGGGAAGGCTCCCCGGACCTCCAAAAAATCTTGAGAAAGGAAGCGATACATAATGGCGGATATGTTCAGCAATATCAACAACCAAATAAATATCAGCAACCAGAATTACGTCAACGAGAAGAGCACCAATAAAAAGGCCGGCAACAGCCTTGATATGGAGGACTTCCTTCAGCTGATGGTCGCGATGTTCCAGAATCAGGACATCGACAACACGGCGGATACGAACGACATGCTCAACCAGATGGTGCAGATGTCGGTCATCCAGGCGATCACGGATATCAGCCAGTTGATCAGCGACAGCACCAACATGACTTACGGCGCGTCGCTCGTCGGCAAGGAAGTCACGATCGGCATTTACGACACGTTCGGCACGCTCAAGGAGTACACCGGCGTTGTGACCGGCACCGGCCAGCAGAACGGCCAGCAGGTTGTTTTCATCGGCGACGACACCTATCGGGTTTCCGATATCATGGCGGTTGGCCGGATGCCCGCGAAGGACAGCGACAAGACGGATACCGACGATAAGACCGATACCGACAAGCCGGATAACGTGGAGGGCGCGGGCGATACCTCAAGCGGGAGCGGCGAGATCGAAGACACCGACGAAAAGGTTGACGAAAGCGGTTCGATTGAGGACAACGGCGCAGACGTCGATCCGGGCGAATAACAGGAGGTGTGCGCAGCAATGATCGACCGAATTTCACCCGCGATAACCGCCGCGCGCAGCAACAGCATACAGCGGAATGCCACCCAGCCGGGGAAGAGCTTCGGCGCGATGCTCCAGCAGCAGCTGGAACAGGCGGCACTGCCCGCGCAGCAGCCCCTGAACTTTTCCAAGCATGCGCTTACGCGCGTGGAGGAGCGAGGGATCGAGCTGACCCCTGAGCTGATGGATAAACTTGCGGGGTCGGTCGGGAAGGCGTCGGAAAAGGGCGCGGTGAACATCCTTGCGCTTGGCGGGGAACAGGCGTTTATCATCAACGTCCCGCACAGCCGCGTGATCACCACGATCTCACAGGAGGAGATGAAGGAAAAGATCTTCACCAATATTGACGCCGCAGTGCTGCTGTAAACACACTACGGGTAAAAAAGCAGGCCCTGCAAGGATGCTTTGGCGGGGGTCAGACGGATCCCCGCCGCCCGGCTTGCAGATTCAGAGAGGAGATAATTTCATAACATGACTGGCGCTATGTATGCGGCGGTTGCCGGACTGAAAACGCACATGAGTGCGATGAACGTGATCGGCAACAATATCGCGAATGTTAATACGAATGCCTTCAAGGCATCCAGCTATACCTTTAAAGAGTCGCTTTACACCACGTCCCGCGGCGGTTCGGACGGCACGACGACCACCGGCGGCGTAAACCCCGCGCAGATCGGCTACGGCTGCTCGGTCGGCTCAATCGATATGGATATGAGCACCAAGAACTACTCCCCGACGGGGCGCGAGCTTGATATCACGATCATTGGCGACGGCTTCCTGATGGTCGGCGACAAGGACGCAGGCCCGTTTAGTAGCGATGCATCGCTGAAAAACCTTGATTTGGAGCGTCTTGGCCGGCTGAAGTTCGATTCCCAGGGCTATCTGACCGACGATCAGGGCAGAATCGTTTACGGCTTTGCAGCTACTGCAAAGAATGAAAATGGTACGAATAATGCAACCTGCGAGCTTTCCCCGGTGTTGGTACCGTTGCGTATCCCGTATATGACTGCTACAACGAAGCAAAATGGACAGGACGAGAATGGCAATCCAATTACTACCACAAAGGGCGGCTATGTGTTGTATCCTACGGTTGATTCAGCTCAAAATAATAATGGTACTACTGATAACAATGGTCCCATTGCCGGTACGCTTACCTACCCGAAAAGCCTGGACGAATTGAATGATAATAACAACCAGGGAGGGGGCGGAAACGGCGGCACTGCAGACCCTGATGTAGAAGGCCAGATTGCCCTGCTGGATACGATCTCGATCAGTAAGGATGGCGTTATCACCGCGGTCATTAAGGAGAGCGGTCAGGCTATCACCATTGGGCAGATCGCTATGGGTATCGTAGACAATCCGGAAGGCCTGACCCATACGGACGGTCGTTATTTCCGCGCATTGGACGGCGCAGGCAATGTCTATGCGGGCAGTATCGGCGGTTTGGTCACGAACACTTTCACGCAGGGAGCTGGCGGCAATGGCGGCGCCGCCGGCACTGGGACTCAAATGAGACAGGGCGAGACCCCGATCAAGAAAGCGGGCGATATGCAGACCATCAGCGGCGGTCTGGAAAGCTCGGGTACCGACCTTGCGAGTGAGATTTCCAACATGATCCTCATGCAGCGCGGCTATCAGGCGAACACGCGAATCATCACCGTTACCGATACCATGCTGGAAGAACTCGTGAACATGAAGCGGTAATCGTTTTACCGGAAATGAACAGCTGAACACCGGCTGAAGGAAGGGGCGGGGCAGGCCCCCGCCCGCCTTCCCCGATATAAGGAGAGGCAGACATGATCGTCCTGACGAAAATGAACAAGGAACGCTTCCTGATCAACCACAACCAAATCGAATGCATCGAGCTCATCCCCGAGTGCAAGGTGGTCATGATGAACCATGATTATTATCTCGTCCGCGAGACCGAGGAAGAGATCATCCGGAAGATCACCGAGTACAACGCGAAGATCCTGGACATCCACCGGGAACTCACCATAGTCGACCACCGCTAAAGGGCGGCGGAATCAAAAATTAAGGGCAGGAATAAAGTATGAACATTACATATATCATCGGTATGCTGTTGTGTATCGTGCTGATCGTACTGGGTATGGCGGGCGGTCTTCCGCCATATAATTTTAAGCAACTTGGAAACTTTCTCGATCCGTCGAGCGTGCTGATCGTTATCGGCTGCTCGATCGCGGTCGTGGTCGCGTGCTTCCCGGTCTCGATGCTTGCGGCGATCCCGAAGCATTTCGCGGTCATGTTCAACGTTAAGAAGAACGACCCGGCGAACTACATCGACCAGCTGGTCGAGCTGGCGCAGGCGGCGCGTAAAGACGGCCTGCTGGCGCTGGAAGGTCTCGCGGCGGAGCAGCCCGACCCCTTCTTTAAACAGGCGATCATGCTGATCGTGGATGCGAACGATCCGGACCGCGTCCGTTCCATCCTGGAAAATGACATTGAATGTATGTCCGCGCGGCATGAGGCCGCGGCGGCTCTCTATGATAAAGGATCGGCGGTTGCGCCGGCGTTCGGTATGATCGGCACGCTGGTAGGCCTGATCAACATGCTGCAAAACATGGATATGAGCTCAGGCGGCTCGTCCTCCATTGGCAAAGACATGGGCGTAGCGCTGATCACCACCCTTTACGGCTGTATCATGGCGCATATGGTCTTCGGCCCGATCGCGAACAACCTGCGTTGCCGCGACGAGGAAGAGGTGCTGTGCAAAATGATCATCGTCGAGGGCATCACCTGCATCCAGGCGGGCGAAAACCCGAAGCTGCTGCGGGAAAAGCTGAACACCTTCATCGCGCAGAAGAAGCGCGACAGCGAAGGCGGCGGAAAGAAGAAGGGCAAGGGCGGAGACGAATAAGCCCTTTGCACCGGCCCCGGCTGCCGGCGCGCCGGACCCGGGGGAGATACGCCTGACATGGGCGAACAGGAAGGAGGCGACGAAGCATGAAAAAGAAAAAAGGCGGCGGCGAAGGCGGCGCGAACTGGATGGATACCTATGGCGACATGGTCACGCTGCTGCTGTGCTTCTTCGTGCTGCTGTATTCCATCTCGAGCGTCGACCAGCAAAAATGGCTCGCACTGGTGCAGAGCTTTAACCCGAACGCGACCTATGAACTGACCGAGACCCTTGGCGAGGAAGGTCCTGCCGCCGAAGACCTTGGGGGCGCAGGCATGGAGATCGATACCTCCTCCATGAAACAGGAGGATATCGACGAAGCGATCGAGGAACTATATGAGCAGCTGGTCGAATACGCGAGCCAGAACACGGTCGGAAGCACCATTGAGACGGTGAAGGGCGACGGCTATGTGTTTATCTCGTTCGACGACGCGGTGTTTTTCAACGGCGACAGCTACACCCTGCGGGATGAGGGCGTGCGGCTGCTGACCGATATTTCGGCGCTGCTGGACGGCAAACGGGATTTCATCGACGAGATCCGCGTGATGGGCCATACCGCGCAGGCGCGGCCCGATCAGCCGAACAACCCGACGGTGGACCGGTTCCTTTCGTCGAACCGGGCGACCGAGGCGGCGGTGTTCCTGCAGGAGCATACCCAGATCAGCGGGGCGCGGATTGTGACGGTCGGGTGCGGGCAGCACCGTCCGATCGACTCGAACGAAACCGCGGAAACGCGCAGCCATAACCGGCGCGTCGAGATCCTGATTACCGGGCTCAACGTGACGAACGGCATGAGCGACGCGATTGAAAACTATTACACCACGCGCGCAGGGGCGGTCGACCTGACGGGGACAGAGCCTGCGGAGCCAGAGACAGAACCGGCCCCCGCGGAAGGCGGGGAAACGGAACCGGCGGAAACATAAACAAGGGAAAGAGGTACGCGGATGGCGGAGAAACTTTCACAAAGCCAGATAGACGCACTGCTGAGTTCCATGCTGGGCGGTGGAGGCGCGCCCCCGCCGCAGGATGAAACGAACGAAAAGAAATACCGGAAGTATGATTTTAAGAGCCCGCGGAAATTCACGAAGGACCGGCTGAAAATGCTCAGCGGTATTTTCGACAGCTATTCCCGCATCCTGATCACGCGGCTGAACGGGCTGCTGCACGCGACTTGCGACGTAATGGTCGAGTCGGTGGAGGAGCAGCACTATTACGAGTTCGCAAACGCGTTGACGGATACTACCGTGCTGACGGTCGCCTACCTGAATATGGAAGGGGCCGAGGAAGAGGAGAACCCGGTGCTGTTTTATGTGAACGCCCCGGTGATGGTAAGCATGATGGACCGCCTGCTGGGCGGGAGCGGGAATGTTGATGAAAGTATCGGTGAGGATTACCAGTACACCGATCTGGACCTTTGCGTGTATGAAAGCCTGATGAAGGACCTTGTCCAATGCATGGGCGAAAGCTGGGCGAATTATATCCAGCTGGGGTTCGACTTTGAACGGGTGGAATCCAACCCGACGCTCGTGCAGCTGATCGGCGTGGATGAAACGGTCATTCTGGTCGACCTGCGGCTATCGTTCCCCAACTGCGAGGGCGGGGTGAGCATCGTGCTGCCCGGCACGATGCTGACGAATATCTTTACGAAGATCAGCCGGGACAACCCGGCGCGGCGAACATCGTTCGAGGATCATTCGGAACATATCATGGATCAGCTGCGGGATTCCAGTCTGGAGGTCGTCGCCGAGCTTGGGCGGACAACGCTGCGGCTGCGTGATATATACAACCTGAACGTGGGGGATGTTATCGACCTGAGCCAGAAAAAAGACAGCGCAGTCTACCTGCGGATCGGCGGTCGGAAGTGGTTCGACGGCCTGATGGGCGTGAGCGAAAAGCATCTCGCCGTAAAAATTAAGCAGGTTTATCAGAACGCCGAAAGAAGGGACATTCAGGGAAATGAATAACGATGTGTTTAGCCCGCTGGAGATCAGCGCGATCGGCGAGATCTCCAACATCAGCCTGGGATCCTCGGCGACGGCGATCTCGAACCTGCTGGATCACCGGGTAGAGATCACGACGCCCGAGGTATTGCTGGTGAACGCGGAGGATTTCGAGCTGGGGGAGATCGAGCCCGCGATTGGCGTCGAGATCAAATATGTGACCGGGTTGGAAGGCAGCAACATCATGCTGCTGAAAATGAGCGACGTCAAGGTCATCGTCGATATCCTGATGGGCACGGAGACTCCCGACGAGGAGTTCACGCTTGACGAACTGACGCTGAGCGCCGTCTGCGAGGTCATGAACCAAATGATGGGCGCGGCGTCGACGGCACTGTCGGATTTCCTTGGAAGGGTCGTCAACATTTCCACGCCGGAGACCTTTGAGCTGCAAGACCTACAGGAGATCAAGGAGAAACGGCTCCCGGTGCGGCAGGGCCCGATCGTGGTGGTCAAATTCAAGCTCGAGATCGACCCCGATCTCGAAAGCGAGTTCATGAACGTGATGTCGGTCGAGCTTGCGAACGAGCTGATCGCAGGCTTCAATCTGGCCGACGGGCAGGAGCCTGCGGCGGCCGAACCGGCTCCCGCGCCTGCGCCTGCACCGGCTGCTCCCGCTCCGGCCCCGGCAGGCGCCGCGACGATGTCGCAGGAGGAGATCGAGCGGCTGATGGCGGGCGGCGGCGCCCCCGCGGCCCCGGC
>CAJUGU010000026.1 GCA_910586105.1 uncultured Eubacteriales bacterium
GGCTAAAGATTCTTTTACATATATAACTGGAACATATATGTCAAATAGAGGCCGTATTAGGCAGTTTAAAAAAGACTTTGCAGGACGATATGCAAATTATCGAAATAAAAGGAGATAGCCTGTGAAAACAATAAAAATGAATCACAAATTCTACATATGGCTCTTTTGCGTTGTAGTGGCTATTAATATTTGTTGGCAGTTGCTTGAAGTCCTGATTTATGGTGAAATCCAACCAAGAATTGTTGATGATATTATTTGTTTACTCTGGATTTTCGTAGTATGCTTCGCATATAAATTCAAGGATATTGAATTAAAACGAATGTTTAAGAAATACAAAGAAGTTCAAATAAATAATCAATGGTGGATGAGAAAACCGATTCCCACAGAGATTCTTCAAACAGGATATATTAGCGATAAGATTTGGTTGCAATCTGAACATGAAATTGGAGCGCATAACAAAGGAGGGTTTACAGCAACTTGATTGATAATAAGAACGGATCGTGTGGCACATATGAGCCTGTTGGCATAGTATCTGTATCAGACACAGTTGAAATTATCGGTAGTTCTAATATTAGGTTCGCCTTTGCAGCATTAAACATTAATGCTAAATTTACATATAAGACCAACCATCTTCCATTTCATGTAGAAGTATGGGAAGTATCAGTAGATGACTTTAAAACTTTGTGCGATATTCCTGACGATCAATGGAAGGATGAATGGGGCTGGTGGAGACAAGGCCACTGTATCTATCATGGTAATATCTATAACGATTATACTGTAAACGGCAAAACGATGTATGGGTATGAACCCGCAGAGGAAGAAGATTATGAGCCAAAGTCATATAATGACTTCTACAAATATTTGCTTGACGTTCATCATGTAAGTACATTCTATAACTTCTGCTATTTTGCAATTAGTCTGGCAGATGATAACGGAATGAAAGTATCTGAATTCTTGAAGGAATATCAACCATAATAGGAGGTGCAAATGGGATTAGAATACGGTTCTAAAGAAAAAATTCCTTTTTGGAAACAATACCTTTTATCAATTAATGAAGCCGCTGAATATTTTAATATTGGCAAAGATAAAATCAGGAAGATTATTTCCGAAAACAAGGATGCAGACTTTGTTTTATGGAATGGAATGAGAGCGCAAATTAAACGTAAGAAATTTGAAAACTACATTGATAAACTAAATGCAATTTAAGAGTTGCTTCAAGACTTCCGATGTGGTACAATTAATCATCGGAAGTCTTTCGCATTTTGGAATTAGAAAGGAGTGTAAAATGTCCGAAAAGCGAAAAGACAATAAAGGACGAATTTTGCGAAATGGCGAAACACAACGCTCCGATGGAATGTATATGTATCGCTTTAATGACGCTGGCGGTGTTAGGCGAACAATTTATAGTTGGCGACTTGTTGAAACTGATAAAATTCCACCTCGCAAAAAATCTTGTGAGCCATTAAGAGAACTTGAAAAACAATTAGAACGTGATACAGATGATGGTATACAATCTTTCGTTGCTGCAAAGAAAACTGTAAACGACTTTTATGAAAAGTACATGAGCATGAAGAAAGAATTAAAACCATCTACCAGATCGACTTATGCCAGTACGTATAATATGTATGTGCGTGACAGTTTAGGTATTAGAAGTATCGGATCAGTTAAGTACAGCGACATTAAAAAGTTTTATCTGTCAATGTATTTTGACGATGGCTTAAAACCAAATACGATCCATGCAGTTAATACAATTTTGCATCCGATTTTTACACTTGCTGTTAGAGACGGTTATATCAGGTCTAATCCGGCTTACCAAGTATATGCAGAACTGAAAAAACAAAATGCTTGGGAACAAGAGAAACGTCATGCACTAACTGAACCGCAGCAGATGGCATTTGTTGATTTTATCAGAAACTCTACCAAGTATCGAAAATGGCTTAATATGTTTACAGTGTTCTTAGGTACAGGTTGTCGTGTCGGTGAGATCATTGGCTTGCGGTGGGAGGATTGTGATTTTCAAGAAGGCATTATTTCAATTAATCACAACCTTGTCTACTGTAAATCTGAAGAAGATAAAAAATTTAGATATTATATATCGACACCGAAAACCAAAGCTGGTGAGCGTATCATTCCTATGCTGAAAGAAGTTCGTAAGGCATTGCTTGAGGAACGCCTTTGCCAGATGCAAACAGGATTTAACCAAACTGTTATTGACGGGTATTCAGGATTCATTTTTCAAAACAGGAATGGTGGTATGCGCAAGCCAGTTGAAATCAACAAGGTCATTAACAGGATTATCGCTGACTACAATGCTGAAGAAACTGACCGGGCAAAAAAAGAAAGGCGAGAACCTATTCTGCTCCCGCATTTTTCCGTCCATAATTTAAGGCACACTTTCTGTACCAGATTTTGTGAAAATGAAACTAACCTCAAGGTCATTCAAGAAATCATGGGACACGCAAATATTTCTACTACAATGGACGTTTATAACGAAGCTACTAAGGAACAGAAGAAGGCCAGCTTTGCCAATCTGGAAGGTAAAATCATGATCGGTTAATTCGGTAAACCCTACACCAAATCATACACCATTACAAGCAACTATTCTCGACAGTATGCGCAAATTTTTGGGCTATATCTTTTTAAAAGTTCTTAGAACACATCGTTTACGCAAGAATACGCCACTACCAGACGGAAGGTATTTAATCCAGTGGATTTGAGCATGAACGGAGACGATCGGGTCAGATCCGTAAAATTGGAAGTGAACCGATAAAATATCCGGGATATCAGATTGCTTCCGCCGTCAGCGGGAACGAAAGCAGGTTCCGCGGATGCTTCGCGGCCAGGATCTCACGCTGCCGCTGTCCGGCAACGCGGGTATAGATCTGCGTCGTTTGGATGGATGCATGTCCTAAGATCCTTTGGATGAACCGGATCGGTACTTCCGCGTTCACCAGCATCGTCGCCAGCGAATGGCGGAACATATGCGGGGTGATCCGGGTCGCAATGCCAGCGGAGCGGGTATATTTCCGCACGATACCCCGCACGGACTGCTCAGACAACCGCCGCCCGCAGCGGTTGTGGAAGAAGGCGCCGTCAAAGGCGGGCTGGGATCGGTCCTTATAACGGCGCAGCAGGTCGAGCACCTCGCGGTTTTCGATTGCAACGACCCGTTCCTTGGCTCCTTTGCCAAAGATCCGGATGTAGCCGTCGGCGAGGTTGACGTCGGCAGTCTTCAGGTCGGAAAGCTCGGAAACGCGCAGGCCGGTTGCGAACAGCATTTCGATCACGGCGGTTTCACAGAGGGCGCTGGAGCTGTCGGGATGGCGGTCGAGCTGGGCATGCGCGGCGGCGAGTACGCCTCCGATCTCGCGGAGCGGGAGATCGCGCGGAAGCAGCTGGGGCTCTTTTATTTTCAGGCAGATATTTTCAAAGGGATTTTGGGTAAGGTACCGTTCATCGAGCATCCAGGAGACGAGCGCCCGCAGGGACGCGCGCTTGCGTTTGACGGTACGGGGCCGGAATTTCCGGTTCAGGATGGCGAAATACGCCTTGAGCGCGTCGCGGTCGAACTCCATCCGATTTTCGGCGAGGAATTCCGAAAACTGCCGCAGGTCGATATGGTATGCCTTGATGGTCTTGGGGCTGAGCCGCCGCTGCGACCCGCACGCGGACAAATATTGCCGCACGATCTTCATTCTTAATGCCATAGTTGGTCGCCTCCAAAAAATGTTGTTGCTCTTATTATGTCAGATGCAGGCGGGTTTTGTCGACTCATCCGCCGCCGTCGCCAATCATTTGGTCAATTTGTAATCGTTTGCAGGCAAAGGAGCGCAGGCGGAACGTCCGAATGATCGCGATTTGTCGGCTTGCGGAAAAAAAAGAACGCCTGACGGCGTTGTAAAAATATGATGAAATATACTCGCGTTCCGAAACTTTTGCCGATCCTGCCCCTTCGTCCCGCCGTCCTTTTGGCGGGGCGAAGGCGCACGCAAAAGCGGCTTTGATCGCACCGATCCCGCCCGCAGGCGAGAAAGGGATTCCAAAGGGACGCGTCCCTTTGGCGCTGTCCGCGTAGGACCGGGGTCCAGGGGCAGCGCCCCGGCGCCCGCCGCGCAGGCGAGGCAAACGGCAAAATTCAACGTTCGCGGGTATAGACCTGCTGTAGAATCAAAGGGAAGGGGCCGGCTCCGCCGTCCCGCTCTCCCGTGACTTTTGATGAAAGGTTGTGTGATCCCATGTCAAACATTGATCGCGGCGGCGCAGCGCTGGCTGAGGCCGTCAAGAAAGCCTACGAGGCCGGCCAGACCGACTACTATCTGGAGCCTATGGTGCGGGTTGCGGAAGACGGCAAACCGCTCGGCAAGATCGGCGACGGCGACGCGGTGCTGTTCTGCTGCCGGCGCGGCGAGCGCGAGATCGAACTGACCGACGCGTTTACCGACGCGGCGTTCCCGCACTTCGAGCGCCGGACGGTCGACGGGCTGGATTTTGTCATTTTAACGATGTACCATGACAAATACGCGGGCAAGCTGCCGATCGCCTTCGCGCCCTCCAAGGTCGAGCGCCCGCTGGCGCAGGTGCTCAGTGAAAAGGGGCTGACCCAGCTGCACTGCGCCGAATCCGAAAAGTTTGCGCACGTGACCTTCTTCTTCAACGGCGGCTACAACGAGCCGTTCCCGGGCGAAGAAGATATCCGCATCCCGTCGCCAAAGGGCGTGCCGTTCGACTCCGTCCCCGAGCTGAGCCTGCCGGAGGTCGCGGACGACGTAATCGCGGGCCTCGAAAAAGGGTTTGATTTCATCGTCACCAATTTTGCGAACGGGGACGTGATCGGCCACACCTCCAACTGCGACGCAAAGATCGCCTGCGCGGGCTATGTCGACAAGCACCTTGCGCGCGTGATCAAGGTCGCCAAGCGGGAAGGCTATGTGATCGCCGTCACCGCCGACCACGGCAATCTGGAACTGATGCTGAACAAGGAAGGCAAGCCGCACGTGGCGCACACCACGAATCTGGTGCCCTTCGTCATGATCGACCCGGCGAATGACCGCGCGCTCGAGCTTTCCGACGGCACGCTGGGCGACGTTGCGCCGACCGTATTGCAGGTGCTGGGCATTGAGAAACCGGCGGAAATGACCGGTTCGTCGCTGGCTTCTGCGGTCGACTTCGGCAAGGACCGCAAGATGCTGCTGGTCATCCTCGACGGCTGGGGCTTTGGCGCGAAGGACAACACCGACCCGATCTGGCTGGGCGAAACGCCGGAATACGACGCGATGCTGGAAAAATACCCGCCGAGCAAGCTGCGCGCTTCCGGCGAAGCGGTCGGTCTGGGCGCGGGCAAGCCGGGCAACTCCGAAGCCGGGCATATCAACATTGGTTCAGGCCGCTGCGTCGCACAGGATGACGTGCGTCTGGACAACGCGATGAAGGACGGCTCGTTCGAGAAGAACGAGGTCTTCCTGAAAGCGATCGAGGACGTGCGCGCCCGCGGCAAGGCGCTGCATCTGCTGGCGCTGCTGACCAAGCAGTCGTCGCATGGCTCGATCGACTACCCGCTGGCGCTGCTGAAAATGGCGAAAGAGCTGCCGGAGGTCTATGTACACATCATCTTTGACGGACGTTCGACCGAACCGGGCTCCGCGCCCGCGCTGCTGCTCGATCTGGAGGAGAAGATGGAGGCCATTGGGCAGGGGCAGATCGTTGACGGCGTAGGCCGCGGCGTAGCGCTCGATCGCGACCAGAACTGGGCGAAGATCCAGAAGGTCTATGAGGCGTTGGTCGAAGGTAAGGCGGAACAGCAGTACCGGTAAACCGCTTTGCAAACGTAAACAAATTGAGAATAATGCCCCGGTCCTGCTGACCGGGGCGCTTTTTTGTGCTATACTGAGGATAAAGGAAGGAGGCGGCCGGTAATGGGACAGATCTTTTGGGGATTGCTGCTGGTGTTTTTCGACATCCGGCTCCATATTACGACGGCGTCGGGGCCGGCTGTGAACCTGATCGGGTACATCCTGATTTTGGACGGGGTGCGCAGGCTTTCCCCGCGCAGCGAGTGGTTTGCCCGCGGGCGGCTGCCCGCGCTGCTGCTGGCGGGCTGTATGGCGCTGCAATTTATCGCGTCGCTGTTCCGGCATTCCGCCGCCGACGCGCTGCCGCTGCTGCTCCGGAACGCGGCGGGGCTTGCGCTCCTGCTGTTGGAGCTGCTTTTGCTGTATACGGTCACATATGGTATGGCGGATCTCGAAATGGGGACCGGCGGCGGGGAAATGCGCACGACCCGGCTGACGTTCCTGTGGAAGATCATGGCGGCGTTGTTCCTGCTGACGCTGATCACGGGCTGGGCGGCGCCGGGGTTGGCCGTGCTGTTCCGGGTATGCGCGCTGGCGGCGTGCGTCTGCTATCTGGCATTTTTCCATACCTCGTGGAAGGTCTATCAGGATCGGTCGGCGTGACCGCGAATGCATTGGGAGCCGTAACACGGCGCCGGAAAGGGGAGAAGTTGGGATGTTGACGAATTATGAGATCGACGGCTGGGTCGTCCGATTCCCGCAGGAATGGCAAATGTCGCTGGACAGGGAGGCGCAGCCGCCGCAGGTCATTTTTGAGACGGACGGCGGGGCGGCAACGGTCTATGTTTCGACATGGAGCTTCCGGAACCGGGAGACCGGAGAAACGGCGGATGCGGAAACGGTCGCGGCGCTGCTCTGGCAGGCGTGTGAAACGCAGGGGCTTCGGCGGGCGGAAGGCTTTTCCGGCTATGCGCCGTCAGGCTTTCCAACGCTCATGGGGGAAAGCCTGACGAGCGACGGCTGCCGGATGCTGTCCTGCTTCGTTTGCACGACCGGGGGCGCGCTCTCCGTTTATATCGTATGCGCGGCGGGCGCGGACTTTGAGACATACCTTCCATACCTGCGGACGATCGCGCGGGAGGAAAGGTGACGATATGCGGCGCGGCGGACGGGCCCCTGACCGAAAAAGCGGGGCTGGATGCGCGGACGCAGAAAGCGGCGCAGCCGCCGGAACCTGCAAACGCTGCTTATGGGATAATATCCAGCAGCGTTTCATAAACCGTACAGGAGGGAAACCGAAAATGGCAATCACGGTCAATATTTATTACAGCGGGGAAGCCGGACAGGCGCGGCGGTTCGCGGAGGAAATGGTATCCGGCGGCGTTGTCCGCGCGATCCGCGCGGAGGCGGGGAACCTGCGATACGAATATTTTTTCCCAATGGACGACCCGGAAACCGTCCTGCTGATCGACAGCTGGAGGGATCAGGCGGCGATCGACGCGCATCACGCCTCCCCCATGATGGCGCAGATCGTCCGCCTGCGGGAAAAATACGGCTTGCACATGCGGGCCGAGCGCTATGTCTCGGATGAAGCGGGCATCCCGGAAGCCGACAAGGCGTTTATCAAAACCTGAACCCGCCGGGGACCGAATGGGACGCGCCGCGCCGGCATAGCAACGAGCCGCCTTTGACGGCGCCGCATCAAGGGAGCGTGTGCATTATGAAAAATCCATGGCAGGAAATCGCGCTGGCCGATTATGAAGCGCATATGAAGCTGGATTCGGTTATGCAGCTGCAAGCGATGAATGCGCTGATGCAGGGGCAGTTTGCGGAGTACCCCGTGCGGAGCGCGATGGTATTGGGGATCGCAGGCGGCAACGGTCTGGAGCACGCCGCAAAGGCAGGCTTCGAGCGGGTGTACGGCGTGGATATCAACGCGGACTATTTGCGGGAGACCGCCCGCCGGTATCCGGAGCTGGACGGCGTTTTGGAATGCCTTTGCGTCGATTTGCTGACCGAAGCGGATAAGCTGCCGAAGGCCGGGCTGGCGATCGCAAACCTGCTGATCGAATACATCGGATACGAGTGCTTTCAGGCAGCGATCCGGCAGGCGTCGCCCCAATATGTTTCGTGCATCATCCAGATCAACCCGGAAGACGGCTGGGTATCCGATTCCCCCTATCTGCACGTGTTTGACGGCCTGGAGCAGGTGTACCATCAAATAGAGGAACAGGCGCTGGAAACCGCCCTGCGGGAGATCGGTTATCACCGTATCAAAAAGCGGGAGCATAGTCTCCCCAATGGGAAAAAGCTGGTGCAGCTCGATTTTGCGGCGGAGGCATGAACCTCTGCGGGAGGGCGCCCGGTAAGGGAGGAACGAATATGGCTGCGTTTGGAGGACCGTCAATGCCTGCTCGATCCAGCAGGCGCGTATGATCCCGTACAAAAAGCCGCCGCTTTATCGGACTGTGAACGATCCGGCGGGCGGCGCATGCGTACAGGGCACGTATACAAGGAAAGTATGGAGGTGGGCCAATGTCCGATTCCGCTGAACGCTGCGAACGGTTCCGGCTGGCATTTGCCAAGCGTTTTGAACCGCAGGGCTGGAAATACTTAAAAAGCCGGCAGGCGTTAAAAAAGCAGGTCAAAGATCTCATCCTTGAGACCTATATCGGGAGCTCGTGGCACAACAGCGCGCAGGATATCCGGATCCGGATGTGGTTCATGAGCTGGTGCAGATCGATCGCCAAAAAGGAGTGCCAGGACGCCTGTGCGATAGGGTTCCATTTTTTGCCGTCGTCCGGCGGGGATCGGGAATGGTGGCCGATCGGCACGCCGGAGGGATACGAAAGCGCGGCGCAGGATGCATCCGCATTGTTTGAACGCGTCATACTACCGTTGGCGGAACGGTTGGAACGAAATTATGAAGCCACGGTCTACGACCTGACCATGAACGGGTATTCCGACCCCGGCATCGAAACCCCGTCGATCCGGGCGCATACGGCGTTTTGCAAGCTCCAATTTGCGAGCCATGTATTCGGGGATCCGGTCGGGCAGCAGGCCGCGCAAAGGCGTTACGAGGAGATGTCGGAAGCCCAGCGGGAAGCCAAACGGAAGGAAGTGCAAAAATACGCAGCCGACAGGGAACGCGCCCGTTCCGCGCGGGCGAACGGCGTCTACTTCGTGGACAGCGACGTGATGTATCTTGTCGACCGTGGAATGATCGCGCTGGGAAACGACGGGGCAATCGAGTTCCCGGCGTTGGGTTGACCCCTCGTATCAGAAAGAAGGCAGCCGCGTTCGGAGGGTGCGGAACGCGTGCGAAAGCCCGCAGAATTTCCCGCGCTGCTGTTCCAGGGAAAATACAGATCGTATTATTTCCGTAAATAATACGATCTGTATTTTTATTTGCGGTATTTTCCAAAGGACTTCGCCCGGAATGGGAGCGCACAAATGTGTTCTCCTGCATACGGAGGGGAAATCAAGCCTTTCTGGCCCGAAAAAATACGGAAAACGCGCTGAAATCTGGAATTTGCCCGGGGATTTCGCAACAGTACTAAAATCAAAAGCGAAGATTTGTGCAGGATTCCAGTAAATAATCCTTGCGTTCTCGTGAACGCAGATGTATAATGATACCAGAAGAAGAGAAAGCCCGGCAGACGGCAAGCCACGCGCCCGCCGGAGAAACGAGCGCCCCAAACGCTCGACCGCCATGAAACATGCAACTTTCCCGCAAGCTCCATTCCACAAACCGAAATATTGAAACTTTGACGGAGGTAACAAAATGGAACTGAAAATCTGCGTAGTCGGCTGCGGTATGATCGGCCGCGAACACATTGAGCGCATCCAGAACCGCATCAAGAATGCGACCGTAGTCGCTGTCTGCGACGTATTTGAAGAGGGCGCGAAGAAGGGCGCCGAGATCGCCGGCGAGGGCACGAAGGTTTACACCGACTTCAACGCCGCCATCAACGATCCTGACGTAAACGCAGTCGTCGTCACCACCCCCGGCGCGTTCCACAAGGATCCGGTCATTGCCGCGATCAAGGCGGGCAAACCGGTCTTCAGCGAGAAGCCGCTGGCCAACACCGCGGCGGACTGCAAGGCAGTCGTAGACGCTGAAATGGCTTCCGGCAAGCATTTGGTACAGGTCGGCTTCATGCGCCGCTATGACCGGGGCTACAAGCAGGTAAAGGAGCTGATCGACTCCGGCAAGTTTGGCGCTCCGCTGGTCGTGAAGTGCACCCACCGCGCCGACGGCGTTGCAGAGGATTACACCACCGCGATGGCTGTCACCGATACCGCGATCCATGAGATCGACTGCCTGCCCTGGCTGGTAAACGACGAGTGGGCCGAAGTACAGTGCATCATGCCGAAGATCTCCAGCAAGGCGCACAAGGGCCTTCAGGATCCGCAGGTCATGATCATGAAGACCAAGGGCGGCGTGGTCGTCGTTCTGGAAGTCAACGTCAACTGCGGCTTTGGTTACGACATCAACGCAGAAGTCGTCTGCGAAAACGGCGTCATCAACCTGCCGTGCCCGTCCTTCCCGACCGTCCGCTTTGCGAACAACGTTTCCACCAAGATCGAAGACAACTGGATCCTCCGCTTCATCGATTCCTACGACGTTGAGATTCAGGACTGGGTCGACCACGCTATGAAGGGCGAGACCGGCGGCTCCTCCGCTTGGGACGGCTATGTAGCGTCCATCACCGCCGACGCGCTCGTAAAGAGCCAGACGACCGGCGCGATCGAAAAGGTCGTTACCGGCGGCACCCCCGATTTCTACAAGAAGTAACCCCGAAACCGGATTTCAAATACAAAGGAGAACACGACTATGAAGATCGGCTTTAACGAAGGCTGCAACCGTTTCTGCGAGAACCATTCCGTACTGGAAGACCTGGCGCTGTGCGAGAAGTATGGCTTTGATTACATCGACGTACAGTCCGAATGCCTCGACCGCGAGCTGGCGGCGGGTAAATACACGCTGGAAGAGCTCGGCGAGTTCTTCCGCACCCACAACATCAAGATGCTGTCCTACAACGCCTTGATCTTCTTCAACATGAAGCAGACCCAGGAGGAGAAGGACGCCGTCATGGCGCAGCTTGACGAGATCATCCGCCGCTGCCAGATCCTGGACTGCAAAATGATCGTCGTCGTTCCGTCCATGGACCTGACCGTACACGCCAGCCTCGACGACATCCGCAAGGATGCGGTCGCGGTGCTCAAGGAAATGGTGAAGAAGGTCGAACCGCACGGCATCAAGCTCTCGATTGAATTCTGCGGCGCGCCGACCATGTCGATCAACCGTTTCGAGGATGCATACGCGATCGTTCAGGAAGTCAACCATCCGCTGGTTGGCGTGACTCTTGACCAGTATCATTTCCACGCAATGGCCTCCGGCTGGGACGCGCTCGAGAAGGCAGACGGCAAGAAGATCTTTGTCTGGCACCTCAACGGTATGGAAAATATGCCCTGCGGCGCTGCGTACAACAACGACGAAAAGCGTCTGTGGCCGGGCGAGCCGGGCGACTGCCTCGATCACAAGCGCTATGCGGATACCCTCAAGAAGATCGGTTTCGAGGGCGATGTCTGCACGATCGAAGTCTTCCGTCCCGATTACTACAAGCTCTCCAATGAGGAGAACATCAAGAAGGCCGCGGAAGTCACCCGCGCCCATGTTGCAAAATACTGCTGATTTTCACCTTATCACTTACGGAAAGGGCCGTCTCACGAAAGGAGACGGCCCTTTCCGCTGCCTGCGGCCAGCCTGCTTCGGGGGCTGGCATTTGCCATAGCCAACGGATGCACAGGGCAGGCGCAGTGCGCGGGGCCTTTGCGATCGTCCGAGCGGGCGGCGGAACGCGTTCCCCGGCCTGCTATGGAGAGATCCCGAATGCAAGGAAGCCTTCCACAGGCTGTGGAAGGCTTCCGGGTCTTACAGGGTATAATAATACTGGAATTCCGCCGGAGTGGGGATCCGCGAGATCGTTTCGTTTTCCGCGCGCTTGAGCTTGAGCCAATTTTGGATCAATTCTTCCGGGAACACTCCGCCGCGCGTCAAATACTCATGATCGGCTTCCAGCGCGTCGAGCGCTTCGCCCAGCGACGCAGGCAAGCCCTGGATCCGCTTTTTATCTTCTTCGGAAAGGTTGAACAGGTTGAAATCATACGGCCCCCAGCCGTTTGCGTGCGGGTCAATCTTATTCTGGATACCGTCCAGCCCCGCCATCAGGATCGCGGCGTACGCATAATACGGGTTGCAGGTCGCGTCGGGGTTGCGCAGTTCGAAGCGCTTCTGCGCGGGAGCCTTGGCATAAGCCGGGATGCGGATGACCGACGAACGGTTCGCCGTCGCATAACCGATCGTGACCGGGGCTTCAAAGCCGGGCACGAGCCGTTTAAACGAATTAGTCGACGGGTTCGTGATTGCGCACAGCGACGGGGCATGCTTGAGCAGCCCGCCGATGAAATACAGCGCTGTGTCGGACAGGCTGGAATACCCATTTTCGTCAAAGAACAGCGGCTTGCCGTCCTTCCAAAGCCAGATATGTACATGCATGCCATTGCCGGCCTCGCCGTAGATAGGCTTCGGCATGAGGGTGGCGGTTTTCCCGGCGCGCGCCGCCGTATTCTTGATGATATATTTAATCACCATCGTTTTATCCGCCATTTCGGTCAGGCTTTCGGGTTCGACCTCAATCTCGAGCTGCCCGGGGCCGCCGACCTCATGGTGATGGTATTTGACCTGCACGCCCCAATCGGCCATTAACATACACATTTCGTTGCGCAGGTCGAAGGTAACGTCCTGCGGCAGCGCAGCGTGGTAGCCGCCGTGATGCGCGACCTGATAGCCATTGCCTTCCGGATCGCCAGTGCGCCACTCGGCCTGCCGGGTATCCACGCTGTAGTGCGCATGGTTCGGCGCATTTTCAAAGCTGACGTTGTCAAACAGGTAAAATTCAAACTCGGGGCCGACGACCATTTTATCGGCGATCCCAGTCTCGCGCATATACTCCTCCGCGCGCTGGGTGACGCTGCGCGCATATTGGCCAAACCGGAGGTTTTCCGTTTTTTCGATTGTCATGACATCGCCGGTCATGGAAAGCGTCGGCGTAGCGGTAAAGGGATCCAGATGGGCGCTGGAAACGTCCGGCAGGAAGACCATGTCGCTTTTTTCGACAGATGCATAACCGAAGTTGGAGCCGTCAAACCCAATGCCATACTGAAGGGTATCCTCGCTGAAGCGTTCTACGGGGATCGTAATGTGCCGCCAGCGCCCGACCAGGTCGACGGTTTTAAAATCGATCATCCGGACGCCCTTTTCCTTGCAAACGGAAAGGATATCTTTAATTTTACTCGACATAACACACCTCGAAGTTAAATATTTTCGGGTCTTGCCTTATTTATGATACTTGTACCGGGGCGCAAAGTCAAGCAAACGATTCCGTTTCTGCCTTTTTCACAAAAGGCGAACCAAATTTTTGTGGAAAACGGATAACATCGTGTAGGAATATCTCCGCAAAAAAACGGGAAGGCAAAACGCGATCGGAGCGAAGACACAATGCAGAACGTGCCGCAGAACAGGGGCAACAAGTCCGCCGTGCGAACGAAAAAACCTCCCGTTCCCCAATCGGGGAACGGGAGGTTTTGTTATTCGCCCAACGCATCCAGCGGCAGATCGAGCAAGTAAGCGGGGATCGCAGCCGCAGCGGCGGTATCCTTCACGCAGATGACCAGATCTTCGCTGTCGCTGGTCACGGACGCGATGTGCGCCTGAAGCGCCGCCGCACCGTCGCCGGGGACCGCTGCAAAGACCCGGGACGCAGCCGCATATAACCCAAGCACAGACTGCCCGTTATCCGGATTATCGGCGATCGCGGGCGTATCCAGCCAGACGGAGACCCGTGCCGAAGGCGCGGCCTGCTTCATGGCGGTGACGAACGAAGTCACTGCGCCGAACCGGTCGTTGGGGTATGCGATCCGGGCGAGCCAGCCGCTGGTGGGATAGCCCACGCCGCGCAACAGCAGTTCGCCAAAGCCGAGCCCATCCAGTTCGGCGGCGATCGCAGTCAAATACGCGTTTGCCTGTGCGTTTGCCGGATCGAGGTAAATGCGCAGGGAGCCGTCACGCCAGCCGACGCCGTTGATATTCTTGAGCGCAAGGTTTTCATTCCGGCGGGGATACCGGTCGTCGCAGTGGGTATACAGGACGGCGGTCAACCGCACTCCGGCTTCCCGCAGCCGCGCGACGGTCTCCGTGAAACCGCTCACCGGCTGAAGGATCAGCCGGTTATCCTGCACTTCGGGGATCGCGGAGGGATAATACAGGATCCCGCGCTCGTCCTTCACAAGGACGGCGGCGCCGCTGATCGTCCCGGACTGATACAGCGCGATCAGTTTGTCCGCGCCTTGTACGAATTCCTGCGCGGTCAGCAGCACCATGCGGTTGTTTTTCGGTTTTTCCGGGAGGGGGGCCAGACGCGCCTCCACCTTCGCAGGATCTTTCCGCAGATATTGAGGAAGCACAAAGCCGACAATCGGGGCGTTATCCGCGCCGGGCTGCGCGTTGTCGGGCGCCGTGTCCGGATCGGAACGGCCATCGGGAGCGTTGCCGTCTTCGGCGCCGGAGGCGGGTTCCGAGCTGATGCCGTTTTCAGCGTCGGGGCCTGTGCCTTCGGGAGCGTCGCCGGTTCCGGCATCCGTGGCCGGGCCGTCGGGAACGCCGGTGCTTCCGGTATCCTCAGGCGGAGCGCCGGCTTGCCCGGAATCTTCGGTTTGCCCGGAATCTTCGGTTTGTCCTGGATCGTTGGGCGAAACGTCTGTTTGACCGGTCTCGTCCGATGGAGCGTCAGCCCTTTCGGCGGACGTGTCGGACGCGTCGCCCGCCGAGGAGGGTTCCCCCTGCCCGGGGAAGCGGATCCCGTCTTCATCCAGCGGAAGGAGCAGGCAAAGCACCCAGAGCGCGGCGGCGGCGATTGCGATTGCCAGCAGCGTATTCACAATGATCCCACGGCGGCGCACACGGCTTCCGCGATAGGGGCGATATCCTTTCATAGCGGGGCTGCTCCTTTCATCAGGATGCTGCATCTTGCAGGAAATTCAGGGGTGCGGAATCAAAACAGCTATGCGCGGGCGCATTCACAGGCGGCGGAAACCCGCTGAGATCGTTCTTTCAGCGGGTTTCTGCCGCAGGCACAAGGCCGTCCTTTCTTCGCCCATGACTTTCCCCGGAAGAACGTTCCGGAAAAAGCTCACGGCGTAAGCGGGTCAAAGAGATGCGAAGCATCTCCGGGGTCTGGGGTCGCTGACCCCAGCGGGGATGCAAGGGGCAGAGCCCCTTGCCGCCGCCCGCGCAGGGCCGTTCCTCCGCTTAGAATGCGTTGCAGGAGCGCGGTTTATTCGGCAGGCTTCGCTGCTTCCGCAGCCTTCGCCGCTGCCGCCTGCTTGGCCTTTTCAGCCTGCGCCTTCTGCATTGCAGCGAACTTTTCCTTCTCCTCCGGGGTCGGGATCGGTTCGATGCAGCCCTTCGGACAAGCCTTGGAGCACATCTTGCAGTTCTTGCACTTGGTGTAATCGATCTTTGCCACGTTGTTTTCGACGTGGATCGCGTCGAATTTGCAGGTCTTTTCGCACATCTTGCAGCCAATGCAGGCGACCGAGCAGACCTTCATCGCCGCCGGGCCCTTGTCCCGGTTCATGCAGTTGACGTGCACCACGTTCTTCGCCGGTACCAGGTCGATCAGCTTCTTCGGGCAGGTAGCTACGCACTTGCCGCAGGCAACGCACTTTTCCGCGTCGACGACCGCCGTGCCGTTTTCAATGTGCAGCGCGTCGAATGCGCACGCCTTCACGCAGGAGCCAAGCCCCATGCAGCCAAAGGCGCATTCCTTCGGGCCGCTCGCCACGCGCAGCGCAGCGTTGCAGTCCTGCAAACCTTCGTACTTCGCCTTGTCGACCGCGTTGCAGCCGCCGTTACAATGTACATGCGCGACCATCTTGTCGCCCGACGCCGCTTCGACGCCCATGACCTTCGCGATCTTTTCCGCCGCCGCAGCGCCGCCGACCGGACAGCCGTTGACCGGCGCCGTGCCCGCAACGATCGCCGCAGCCAGGCCGTCGCAGCCCGGATAACCGCAGCCGCCGCAGTTCGCGCCCGGCAGGCATTCGCGTACCAGCGGCACGCGCTCGTCTACCTCGACCGCGAAGATCTTCGAGGCGAAGCCCAGCAGCAGCGCGAACAGCAGGCCCATGATGCTAAGCGAGGCCGCCGCAAATATGATATTCTGCATTTTTCGTTTTCACTCCTTCCAAATAAGGCTCACAACGGCAGGCTCAGGCCGGAGAAGCCCATGAAGGACATCGCCAGCAGCGCCGCCGCGATCAGCTGGATCGGGAAACCGTCAAAGCACTTCGGGCACTTCGCCGTAGCGTCCAGACGCTCGCGGATCGAAGCGAAGATCACGATCGCCAGCGTGTAGCCGATACCGGCCGCAACGCCGTATACGACCGACCCAATGAACGAATACCCGTTGTCGATGTTCGTGATCGCCGCGCCAAGCACCGCGCAGTTGGTGGTGATCAGCGGCAGGAAAATGCCGAGCGCCTGATACAGCGCGGGCATCGACTTCTTCATGAACATCTCGACGAACTGCACCAGCGTCGCAATAACGAGGATGAATGCGATCGTCTGCATGTATTGCAGCTTCAGCGGCAGCAGGATCAGGTACCATACCGCCCACGATACCGCGGATGCCAGCGCCATGACGAAAATGACCGCCATGCCCATGCCGACCGCCGTTTCCGTCTTCTTCGATACGCCGAAGAACGAGCAGCAGCCCAGGAACTGAACAAGGATGTAGTTATTTACCAGGATCGCCGCGATGGCAAGCGAAAGGATCTCGCCCAGCCCCATCGCTTCCGGGAATGCGATACTCATTTACTTGCCCTCCTTTTTGCTCATGATATACTGGAGCGCCGCGAAGATGAAGCCCATCGCCAGGAACCCGCCCGCAGGCAGGATCATGACCGTCGCCGGATACGCCGACAGGCCCGGGATCATGATCCCGTTCGTGCCGATGATCCCGGCCGCGATGGTGCCCGCGCCCAGCAGCTCGCGCAGGAAGCCCATCAGGACAAGCGCGAACGTGAAGCCAAGGCCCATGCACACGCCGTCGACCGCCGAAGGCAGCACCTTGTTCTTGGAAGCATATGCCTCTGCACGTCCCAAAATGATGCAGTTTACCACGATCAGCGGCAGGAACAGGCCGAGCGACGCCGCCAGCGAGGGGATGAACGCCTGAAGCGACAGGTCGACGATGGTAACGAAAGCCGCGATAACGGTGATAAACGCCGCGATACGCACCTTATCCGGAATGAATTTGCGCAGCGCCGAAATCACGACGTTGGACGCGATCAGGATGACCGTTGCGGCAACGCCCATGCCGATGGCGTTCGACAGCGAAGTCGTCGTCGCCAGCGTCGGGCAGAGGCCGATGGTCTGCATGAAAACGGGGTTGTCAAGCAGCACGCCGTTTTTCAAATCTCTCATAAAATCCATTTTGCTGACCTCCTTTATTCTAACGTTGCCGCGTAGGAAGCCGCGGTATTGACGCCGAGCGTGACCGCGCGGCTCGTGATGGTCGCGCCGGTGATCGGTACGACCGAACCGCCGTCCTTGGTCACCGCAAGCGAACCGTCCGCCGGCATCCCGGCGTACTGGTCGATCCATTCGGACTGGCTCTTCGCGCCAAGGCCCGGGGTCTCAGCCATGCTGGTGACTTGCGCGCCCGCGATGGTGCCGTCAGCCAGGATACCGACGACGACGGTCAGCTCGCCGCCGAAGCCGGACGGGAGCGCTTCCATACAATAGCCGACGGTCTCGCCGTTCTGAACGGCTCTATAGATGTTTTTCAGGGTGGGCGCGCCGGTGTCGGAGACGACCTCTTTCTCGACCAGCTCGAATTCGCTGTCGGGGATCAGCATTGACATTGCCGCGGCGCGGGTCTTTTCTTTATTCAGTTCGATCTGCGGGGCGGTCACGGAGTTGACGAAGCCCAGCAGGGTCGCCGAAACCAGCGTAATGAGGAACAGCACGACGCAAAGGAGCGCCATTTCGTTGCCCTTCTTCTCAGCCATTACCCCTGCACCTCCTTCTTCGCCGCTTTTGCGGGATAGCCGAACTTACGCGGATGGGTCTTCGCATCGATCGCCCATACCAGCGAGTTCATGATGAGAATGGAATAGGAAACGCCTTCCGGGTAGCCGCCGAAATAGCGGATGAACACGGTCAGCAGGCCGCAGCCGATCCCAAAGATGATCTGGCCCTTGGGGGTGACGGGGCTGGTCGCGTAGTCGGTCGCCATGAAAAGCGCGCCGAGCAGCAGGCCGCCGGAGAGTACCTGGTACAGCATCCAGTCGAGGCGGGATTGGCCGCCCATCGGGAACAGGAAGGTCAGGACGGCGACGGTCAGGATGTACGCTGCGGGGATATTGATGGTGATGACCTTGCGCACCAGCAGGTACGCGCCGCCTGCGAGCAGCGCGAGCGCGCAGGTCTCGCCGATCACGCCGCCGTGCTGTCCGAGCAGCAGGTCAAGCAGGGTCGCGTCGGGCAGCTGGCCGTTCTTGAGCGCCGCGAGGGGGGTCGCGGAGGTCACGGCGTCGGCGGTCGAGCCGATCGCGCTGAGGGGGGTATGCGGCGCAACGAAACTGGTCATGAGCGCGGTCCACGAAGCCATCATGAACGCGCGGCCGCCCAGCGCGGGGTTGATGAAGTTTTTGCCGATGCCGCCGAAGAGCATCTTGACGACAATGATCGCGAACACGCCGCCGATCACGGGCATCCAGAGGGGAGCCGTCACGGGGACGTTGTAGGCGAGCAGCAGGCCGGTGACGACTGCGGAGCAGTCGGTGATGGTGGGGTCTTTGCCGACGATGCGGCAGTAGGCCCATTCGCTCAGCACGCAGGCGATCACGGTCAGGCAGGTAATGACCAGCGCGCGCGGGCCGAAGGTATAGAACGCCACCGCGAGCGCCGGGAGCAGCGCGATGATCACATCGAACATGACGCTGCGGGTATCCTCATCCGATTTGATATGGGGCGAGGAGGTGACGACTACTTTACTTAAATCATACATCGTTTTTTAGACCTCCCTTACTTGTTTTCGGACTTTGCGGCCTCGGCCTTGGCTTTTGCCTCGGCGGCGGCTTTATCCGCGGCGCGTTTCGCCATGATCTGGCCCTTGGACAGCCGGAACTGCTGCACCAGCGGGATGCGGGCGGGGCAGATATAGGCGCAGGAGCCGCACTCGATGCAGTCGAGCATACCGACCTCGGCCGACTTGTCGAAGTCGCCGAGCTTGCCGTATACGTTCATGTACATCGGGAGCAGGTGCATGGGGCAGGCGTTGATGCAGCGCCCGCAGCGGATGCACTGGGGATCGGCGACGCGCTTATCCTCTTCGCCGCAGAAGGCGAGGATGGCGTTGGTGCCCTTAAAAATGGGGGGCTCGAGGGAGAACAGGGGGTTGCCCATCATGGGTCCGCCCATGAGCAGCTTGTTCGGGGGTTCTTTGAAGCCGCCGCAGGCGTCGATGAGCCGTTCGATCTGGGTACCGACGCGGCACTCAAGGTTCTTGGGCTCGGCGATGGCGGAGCCGGAGACGGTCACGACGCGGCGGATGACGGGCATACCGGTTGTGAAGCGGCGGTAGACGGCGCCGGCGGTGTCGACGTTGAACACGGCGCAGCCCGCGTCTGCGGGGAGCTTACCGGAGGGGACTTCACGGCCGGTGCAGGCGTTGATAAGCTGTTTCTCCGCGCCCTGGGGGTATTTGCACTTCAGCGGGTAGAGCTTGAGCACGGGGTCGCCCGCGATGAGTTTTTCGATACCGGGGAAGGT
This sequence comes from uncultured Eubacteriales bacterium, assembly GCA_910586105.1. Classification (GTDB taxonomy): domain Bacteria; phylum Bacillota; class Clostridia; order Oscillospirales; family Butyricicoccaceae; genus QXXE01. The sequence continues at coordinate 19,693 of CAJUGU010000026.1, forward strand.
ATCGGCCTTGTTTTCCTCGATGCCGATGATGGCGGTCTGGACGCCGAGGATCTTGACCAGCATTTTGAGGCCGCCGACGACCTCTTCGGGGCGTTCGAGCAGCAGGCGGTGGTCGCTGGTGATGTAGGGTTCGCACTCAGCGGCGTTGATGATGATGGTATCGACCTTACCGATGCCGGACTGAATCTTGACGTGGGTGGGGAAGGTTGCGCCGCCGTGACCCACGATACCGGCGGAGCGGATCAGTTCGATGCGCTCCGCGTTGGACATCGTCTCGAAGTCGTAGGGGTGGACGGACTCGTGCAGGCGGTCCTCGCCGTCGTTTTCGATGACGATGGACATGACCTTGCTGCCGTTGGGGTGGAGCCGGGGCTCAACCGCTGTGACTTTGCCGGAGACAGTGGCGTGGACGGGGGCGCTGACGAAGCCGCCGGCGTCGGCGACGGGCTGGCCCAGATCCACGATATCGCCCACCTTAACGATGGGAGACGCGGGGGCGCCGATGTGCATCGAGACCGGCAGGACGACTTTGTCGGGCGCGGGCAGGAGCTCGATCGGCTTGGTGTTTGTTGCGGCTTTGTACCCGGGGTCGCTGTGTGGGCCGGGGTGGATGCCGCCACGGAACGTGTACACCATTTTAGTTTCACCTCTCATTAGATTTCTTCTTCCGCCGCGATGGAGAGTCGCGGTTCCGGCGGACCCGCCAGAGGGCCGGCCGGGGCTACAGGGCAGTCCGCCGAGAGGCTGCCATCGTCCTCGGCGCGCGGCCCATAGCGGGATACGCAGCTTGCCCATTCATGAACAAACTGTTACATACTAGATTATATCGGTTTTCCCCCCCAATAAGCAACCTTTTTTCACAAGTTTTTTGTCTTTTCGCAAAAAATTTTTATGACATTCATGTGTACCCTCGCCAGCGGCCACAATATCTGGTAGACCGCTCTCGCCTGAGCACAACCGCCGTCTTGACCGCTCCGGGCCTCCCCGGAAAAGTCTATGCGCGGAACGCGGGCGGCAGAGCTGGGGGCGCGAAAAAAAACGCGGGCGTGGGTCCTGCGCGGACGGCGCCAGAGGGACTCGTCCCTCTGGACTCCCAACCTCGCCTGCGGGCGGGACGGGGGCTGCGGCGGTCTATTAGGGGAACGGTCGTGTTCCAAACCGCGTATATATGCAGCTTCACCCCGCCAGAACGACGGCGGGGTGAAGGGTAATGGCGGAAAATATTGTAAGGCTACGCAAGGCCCTGTCAGGCTGCGTCGGCAGACGGTAAGCCTGCCGCGCTGCGTAATGTTTCGCGCGCGCCCTCGGTCAGCTGCACGGAAAACTGGAACAGTGGCATTTGAAGCGCCGCGGTATCGCTGCCTTCGTAGACCGTCAGGCGCATGATCTCTTCACGGTCTTCGTCTTCCACTTTTGGGCCAAGAACGGTCTGTGTCGGGCGCTGCGTAAAGATCGTGACCAGCTCCACCGGGAGACCGCTTTCGGGCGCGTCCTCCGAAACGTCGACCGGCTCCCAGTCGGTTTCGTCCAGCAGTTCCCAGATCGGTTCGATCTCGGACGGGTCGGTCAGCGTGCACAGCAGATTGCCCTCGCCGTCCTGAAATTCAATATCCTGCGGCTTCTCCAACGAATCGGCTGCGCCGTCGGGGCTGTCAGCCGAATTCTCTGCCGGAGAACAGCCGATCAGCAGCCCCGCCAGCAGGCTTGCGGCGAGCAGGGCAGAAAACAAGGTTCTCACGGAATTCTCTCCTTCCTAAAATCTCCCAGGTCATATGATGCCACTTCCACAGGCGCGCTTCCAGCTTCCGCCAAAACCAGCGGCGGGCTGCGCCGTGCGGAGCCTCCCCGGCAGGGAAGGCACGCCGCAAAGGGGCAATGGAAAGCTTTGCGCGGGCAGTCCAACCGCTGCCGGATCATTCCAGATTCAGCTTCCGGGACAGGATCCAGTTGGTGCCGAAGAAATAAATAGCGGCGGGGATCAGGTTGCCCACGATCAGCAGCAGCATGAGCAGATGTACCTGCGCTGCATCATGCATCCCATAAAACCAGCGGTTCAGCATATGGTTGATATCGAAAATATCAATCGACTGGCCGATCGCCATCATAATGGCGCTCATTGCGATATTGATACCAATATAAGCGACGATTGCCAGCGAGACACGATGCTTATTTGACAAGTGCCCAAGCGCAATGGCAACGTACAGGTGCCCGATGGAACCGAACAGGCAGACTACGATCAGGACGATCAATTCAAGGATATACAGCGGCCAAAACGCATGGTACTTGAACATCTGATCCCACGGGATAGTCCCGAAGGCGCGGAACACTTCGCCCCAATCGCTGAGCTTCAGCGCCATCAGCATACCGGACAGAAAGCCGATGCAGGTGCCGACCGCTGTCATAACGGCGGCGGTGATGCCTTTCGCGGCGATCAGCTGCCACGGCTTGCAGGGCAGGGTAAACATCAGGTAGCCTTCCTCGGTGAGCAGCCCTTTATAAAAGCGCTGGATAATGAGCAGCAGCGTGATAACGAACAGCGCTACGATCACCGCGATATAGCCAAGCATGGACGCATATGCGGGGATCCCGCCGAGCGTATCGGCCAGGCCGCTGTTTGCGGGCGCGCTGAACCAGAACAGGTGATTGATGAGCGCGAGGGCGAGCACGCCCAGATACAGCGGGATCAGCTGCCGCCCGATCGAGCGGAATTCATATTTCAGCAATTTGATCAGCATGCGAATACCTCCCTGAAGAGCTGGTCGACCGACTTTCCCTCGTGCTCGCGGATGTTATCCACGGTGTCATGAAGGGTCATGATACCGTTTTTGAGGAATACGACCTCGTCGAGCACGCGTTCGATATCAGAGATCAGATGGGTGGAGATCATGACGGTCGCATTTTCGGAATAATTGGTCAGAATGGTGTTCAGGATATAATCCCGAGCGGCGGGATCGACGCCGCCGCTCGGCTCGTCGAGCAGATAGAGCTGGCTCTGCCGCGCCATGGTAACGATCAGCTGCACCTTTTCCTTGGTGCCCTTGGACATGGTCTTGAGCCGGTCGCCGGGCGAGATGTTCAGCGACCGCAGCATATCATGCGCCTTGACCCGGTCGAAATCGGCATAAAAATCGGTGAAGAAATCGATCAGGTCGGCGGTGCGCATCCAGTCGCTGAGGTACATCCGGTCGGGCAGATAGCTGACGATGGAATGGGTGTACGGGCCGGGGGCCTCGCCGTCGATGCGCACCGCGCCGTGGGTGGGTACCAGCAGGCCGTTCAGCAGCTTGATCAGGGTAGTCTTCCCCGAACCGTTCGGGCCGAGCAGGCCGACAATCCGTCCGCGCCCGATCGTCAGGTCGAGGCCGTCCACCGCGCGCGCCGTGAGGAAATATTTGCAAAGCCCCTGGCATTCGATCAAATTTACTTGATTCATACGGCTTCCTCCTTTTTGTCTTCCAGCAGGGCAGCTTTTTCGGTGAGCAGCGCGGCGGCTTCCTTGGGGGAGAACCCGATGGTTTTCATCCCTTCCAGGAATTCCGTGACCCGCGCGCCCGCGAGTTCGTTGCGGATGTTGTTCAGCATCTCCAAATCCTCCGTGATGATCCTTCCGGTCGTGCGATGGGTTTTCACGAGCCCGTTACGTTCCAGCTCGGCCATCGCACGCTGCATGGTGTTGGGGTTGACGCCTGCGTCGGCGGCGAGATCGCGCACGCTCGCCATGCGGGCGCCAGGCTTGAATACTCCGGCGACGATATACTGTGTGATCTGTTCGGTCAACTGTATATAGATCGGCCGGTCATTGACTAAAGTCCAGTTCATAAACGCTCCTTTCCGGCATGTTAAGTGTTTACTGTTTTGCTGTACTGAGTTCTTGATACAATGATAACCCATCGTTACCGGTTTGTCAAGGGGAAACGGAAAAATTTTTTTTGGAGCCTGCGGGGGAGGGGCGCTGCCCGGTGTTATCCATTTTATGTCCAATGAAAACCGTTCAGGAAAGCCGAACGGTTCCGAGGGGGAAAACTGCCGTTGACAACCTTGCCGCTGGCTGTTAGAATAAAATAAAGAAGTATAAAAGCCGGACGCGGACGGCTTCCGCGGTTTCAATTTTTTGAGTCGTCTGTCGAAACCAGACGGCTGTTTTTACATATCGGGCTGCAAGAACATGCGTTATAAGGAAACGAACGCCGGCACGTATGCAGGACCGTTATCCAAACGGGTTATGGCGCTTCAAAATTTTTTCAAAAACCCCCTTGACCTTGACGCCGCGTCATGCCTTATGATGAGTTTGTCAGGAGGTGAAGGGATTATGGAATATACGGTCAAACAGCTTGCGGAGTTATCGGGCGTCAGCGCGCGCGCATTGCGTTATTATGACAATATCGGCCTGTTGCATCCTGCCCGCACGACGGAAGCGGGTTATCGGATCTATGGCGCACGGGAGGTCGACCTGCTTCAGCAGATCCTGCTTTATCGAGCGTTGGGGCTGCCGTTGGAGACCATCCGGCAGATCGTTTACGATCCGGGTTTTGACCGGCTTTCCGCCCTGACTGAACAACGCGCGCGGCTCGAGACGCGCCGTTTAGAGCTTCACCGCCTGATCGAAACCGTTGAACGAACGATCGAACAGGAAAAAGGAGGTATCCCCATGAAGGATACGGAAAAATTTGCAGGGCTGAAGCGGGAAAAGCTGATGGAAAACGAACGCTTGTATGGTGCGGAAGCCCGGAAGAAATACGGCGAAGCGGCCGTAGACGCACAAAGCCGCCGGTTTTCCGAGCTGAGCGAGCGGGAATATACCGATATGGAATCGGTCGGGGAAGCGTTGCTGTGCGGGCTTGAGGAAGCGGTGCAAAGCGGCGCGGCCCCGACGGGCGAGACGGGGCAAAAGCTGGCCGCGCTGCATCGCCGGTGGCTGTGCTTCACCATGCCGGACTGTACCGGCGAAATGCAGCGGGGGCTGTGCGAGATGTACCTCTGCGACCCGCGATTCACTGCATATTACGACCGGAAATTGACAGGCTGCGCCCGATTCCTGCGCGACGCAGTCGCCGCGTATAAGGCATGATTGAAAAGGATAACTGCTGCAAACGGCAAAGGCTGGAAAGCCACGCCCCGCCGCATGCGGTCTCGGAAAGATACAGCGCTGCGCGGGAGGCCGGCGCGCAAAAGCTGCCGCTGTAACGACCGGCAATTAGGAGGCAACGCCATGCTGCGTATATGCACAATGTTGATTTTACCCGGGATGCTGTTAGGGTGCGGGCGCGTGCTTACGGTCTATTCGTCGGATCCGCCCGAAGGGCTTGACCTGTCGGTGCTGGGACTGACGGCGGAGCAGCTCGAAACGCTGGGAAAGCGCTATGCAATGCCATTTTATGGCGCTGCTGCGGTCGCAATGTTCCTGTTTGCAATGGCGTTTTCGATTTTTTGCGGGGATCGGCCTGTCTGGAACGTGATTTGCTGCATCGTTGCCTATATCGTGTTGGAAGCCGGTACGTTAGCATATCTGGATAGGCTGGTGAGATCCGAATGAAAAACGAAACCTTCGCCCGTATTTATCGGTTAGTACGGGCGATCCCTGCGGGCGCTGTTGCGACTTATGGACAAATCGCCCGGCTTGCCGGGAACCCTCGTTCATCGCGGGCCGTCGGCTATGCGTTGAACTGTGCGCCGGAGGATGTGCCTTGCCATCGGGTGGTGAACCGATTTGGCGAGCTGTCGCCTGCGTTCCTGCCCTGCGGCAAGGAAACGCACCGGCTCTTACTGTTGGCGGAAGGGGTACCGTTCCGGCCGGACGGCTGTGTCGATCTCATACATTGTCAATGGGAGCCTGCGGAACTTTCGTTATAGCGCCATTCCATACGAAAATGGACAGCTTATTCTGTATGTCAATGCTGCGGTGAACGACGGGACGGAAACCGTAAAACGGATACAGTATTTTAAAACAGCGGATCGCCATGACATGCGTCATGGCGATTTATCAAAACGGGTACATTTCTTGAAGTGCGAGGAAGGAGGCTGTCCGGAAATGTGCGAGGTGAGCGAACGGGTCTTCCGGGAAGGAGAAGCGGAACGAACCCCGGAAATGGCGATTCGTCTTGCCGGTTTAGGCGTTCCGGCAGACAAAATCGCACAAGCGGCGGAAGTAGCGGCAAGTGTCGTAACGCAATGGATCGACGATCGAACCGCCACTGTATCCGGACAGCGTCAGAGCCTGTTTTATATCTTGGCAAATTGCCTGATAAAAAACAGGCTCTTGAGTATTCGCGGCAACGATAGCTGGATATATTGTGGCTTGGCAATAAGCACAGGATGAATGAGCAGAAGAAATAGTTGCAGGCTCCGAACGGTATCCTGATATCGGGACAAAACTCACGAATGCCCTATCAGGAAAGACGCGGCCGCAAAGCCTTCCCCGACTCCGACCGCCTGTGGCAAAAAATTTTAAATTCCCCCTTGACTTTCCTGCGGGGCTTTGCTATAATAAAAATCGCGCTGAGGACAGCGCGGAAACGCGGATGTAGCTCATCTGGTAGAGCGCCACCTTGCCAAGGTGGAGGTAGCGAGTTCGAGCCTCGTCATCCGCTCCACAAAAGGCCGTTCCTGAATGAGAGGGAATGGCCTTTTTGCTCTGAAAAATGAAATATGAAAACCAACTCTGCGAACCGATCGCGTTCGGAAGGGGAGAAAGCCCGTTTGCATTTCGCTTGAATGGATCCGTTTCCCTTTGCGCTGCGCTCGAATGCGGGCGATTCTGCGCCATGCTAACGAAACCCACCCCGCAGGCTTACGCGTCCCCGCCGGCCGCTGCTCTGTTCGCCGCCACGTAGCATAACCCGCCTTCTGGCGGCATATATTCTCCAGAGGGAAAGGAGTCTGGCTATGGGCATAGGCGAACAACTGCGGCGGCAAGCCGGGAACAGCTTTCTGGCCGGGGACCTGAATATGCTGCTGCCCCGCATTGAGATACAGGGCGACCGGCAGGTCATCATCGAGAACCACGAAGGCATATTGGAATACAGCAATGAAGTGATGCGGATCAAATGCGGCAGGCTGATGGTAAAGATCAGCGGCGAAGGGCTTGAACTGGGCAATGTAACGCTGACCGACCTGACGGTGGCGGGACGGATCATCAGCGTCGAGCTGTTGTAGGCGGCTCTGGGCGCCAGAGGGAACGGAGGAGGAAGAAAATGCTGGAACGGCTGCTGCGCAGTGCGGGCGGCGAGGTACGGGTACGTGTAACGGGCGCATCGCTTGAGCGCTTTCTGAACCTGTGCATGAGGGAAAACGTGCGTCCGCGCGCGCTTGCACGGCAGGATTGGGACTGTATGGAATGCACATTTTCGATCCGGGATCTGCGGCGGCTGCGGCCCCGGATGGGGCGGACCGGTTGCCGGGTGCATATCATCCAGCGGAGCGGTTTACCGTTTTTACTTCGGGCATTACGCAGGCGAGTGGTTTTCAGCGCGGGCTTCTTTGCGCTTTTGGCGGTTTTCTGGGCGCTCCAGACGCATTTATGGATCATTGAACTAAAGACGCCCCCGGGCGTATCGTCGGCGGAGCTGGCGCGGGCGCTGGAGGCGGAGGGCGTACACATTGGGATGCGCCTGAGCGAGTTTGACGACAAGACGGTCCAGCGCCAGCTGATGCTGAAGATGGACAGCATATCTTATGTGACCTTCAACCGGGTCGGCAATCACATGATCGTGGAAGCGCATAAAAAGGAGGAGGTCGCGCCTGCGCGGGACAGCGGCGGGATCACGAGCGTGGTCGCGCGCCGGGCGGGGCAGATTGTGCGGGTGACGGCGCAAAGCGGCTGGCCGGTCGTGAAGGCGGGGGACATCGTTGCGGTTGGGGAAAAGCTGATCGACGCGTTAGTCCCGCCCTCGCGCGACCGGGAGGGGATTGGGCCGCGCCTGACGTGGTCGGGCGGCGAAGTGATCGCGCGGACGTGGTATGAAACGACCTATCTGCGGCCCTTGACGGCGCTCTCTAAGCGATATACCGGGAAAACGACCACGCAATACGCATTGATTTGGGGAAAACACCGGATAAATTTGTATCTTGGCAGTGGAATTTGCGGGGCAGGTTGTGATAAAATAATAGAGGTATCGCATTTCACGATCCGGGACGGCTTAACGCTGCCATTCCGGGTGATCCGGCAAACGTATCGCTGGTACGAACCGGTGGAAGAGTCCTTTGACACGGAAGCGGTCCGGCAGGAGGTCGAAGCCCGGGCGGTAGAATCTTTGACAGACCGTTTAGAGGGCGAACTGACTTCTTACAGCTCGACGGGCCAGCTCACGGAGCGCGGGGCTTTGGAGGTTTTCTTTCGGGCGGAGGCATTGGAAGACATTGGCGAAGTCGTTGAAGACAGCCAGACCCTGCCGGAACCCGACGCTGCGGAGTAAGCGCTGCCGGAGGGGCTCCGCCCCACGCCCCGTTTCGCCTCCGCGGCGAGTCCCTTTGGACGCCCCTCCCCGCCTGCGGGCGGGCTGGGCGCCTGCCTCCGAAGCCAACCAGGCGCTGCGGGACGGATACCGCTGGCTGCCCACCTCTTTGGTACGCTGTCCCCGGATCCACCAATGCGAGGATCGTATGCAAAGGAACAAACGGACGTTTAAAAAGAAGGAAATCCTATGGCGGAAAAAATCATGCTGATGGAACAGGCCAACCTGATGATCAGCGTCTTCGGTGCATTCGATGAAAACATCAAGCTGCTCGAGCGGGAGCTATCGGTATCGATTGTCAGCCGCGAGCAGGAGCTGAAGATCTCAGGCGAAGACGAACCGTCGGTCGGCCTTGCCGAGCGCACGCTTGCGGCGCTGCTGCAAATGGCGCGGCGCGGCGAAGCGATCGGCGTACAAACGGTACAGTATGTGCTTGGGTTAGTGCGCGAGGGCCGCGAAAGCGAAGTCCACACGCTGGCCCGTGATGTGCTGTGCATTACGGCGAAGGGCAAACCGGTCAAGGCGAAGACCCTCGGGCAAAAGAAGTATATGGAGGCGATCGCGCACAACACGGTCACGCTGGGCATTGGCCCGGCGGGCACGGGCAAGACGTATCTGGCGGTGGCGGCGGCGGTCGCGGCGTTCCGGGACAAACGGGTTTCGCGGATCATCCTGACGCGTCCGGCGGTCGAAGCCGGGGAAAAGCTGGGCTTCCTGCCGGGCGACCTGCAAAGCAAGGTAGACCCCTACCTGCGCCCGTTATACGATGGGTTATTTGACATGCTGGGCGCGGAAAACTTCCAGAAGCACATGGAAAAAGGATCGATCGAGGTCGCCCCGCTGGCTTACATGCGCGGGCGCACGCTGGACGACAGCTTTATTATTCTGGATGAGGCGCAAAACACGACCCCGGAACAAATGAAGATGTTCCTGACCCGCATCGGGTTCGGTTCGCAGGCGGTGATCACGGGCGACGTGACGCAGATTGACCTGCCGGACGGCAAGACGAGCGGGTTAAAGGAGGCGGTGCGCGTGCTGGCGAATGTGGAAGGCATCGCGCAGTGTTTCCTGAGCGAAAAGGACGTTGTGCGTCACGAGCTGGTGCAGCGCATCGTGAAGGCGTATGCAGAATATGAAAAGAAACGCGCGGTGAAGCCGGACAAGCCGGTGCGGCGGTTCGTGCGCCGCAGGACGGAGGGCAGGAAATGAACCTTGAGGTACGGGTGACCGCCGAAGCGGCGGTACCGGGCGAAGACGAGGTGCGCGCGCTGATCGTGCGGTGCGCGGAGCAGGTGCTGGAAAACGAGGGGGCGGATTTCCCCGCCTTCCTGGATGTGACGATTGTCGGGGATGAAGCGATCCGCGAACTGAACGCGGACTACCGGGGGAAGGATGCGGTCACGGACGTCCTGTCCTTCCCGATGTATGGATTTTACAACGGTGAACCGCGGGAGCCGTTGGAGGAGGACCCGGAAAGCCGCCGGGTCATGCTGGGCGACATGGTGCTCAATTATGACCGCGCCGTGCAGCAGGCGCAGGAATACGGGCATTCGCCCGCCCGGGAGTGCGGTTACTTATCGGTACATTCGGTCCTGCACCTGTTGGGCTATGACCATGAACGGGACGAGCCCGACCGCCTGCTGATGCGGCAGAAGGAAGAAGCGGCGCTGTCGGCGCTGGGGCTGGCGCGCGTATGAACCGGGAGATCCGGAAGCTGCGGCAGAGCTTCCAATGCGCGTTCCGCGGCGTGGTTTCCTGCCTGCGCACCGAGCGGAATTTCCGCATCCATCTGACCGCGGCGTCGTATGTGACTGCGGCGGCGCTGTTGGCGCGTCTGGATGCGGTGCGCCTTGCGGTGCTGCTGCTCTGCTTTGCGGTGATGCTTTCCGCCGAACTGATGAATACGGCGGTGGAGCGCCTGTGCGACCGCCAGGCCACCGGCTATGACAAGCTGGTGCGGGAAGCCAAGGATATCGCGGCGGCGGCGGTCGTGGTCTGCGCGCTGTTCTGCGTGCTGATCGGGGCGCTGTTCTTCCTCTGGGAGGGCGCGGCCTGCCGCGTGCTGGGCGTCTTCCTGCTCCACTCTTGGGCAAAATGGATACTTTTAGCGAGCGTCCCTGCGGCGCTGTGGTTTATTTTCCGCTTTCGCTGAGGTATGGAAACGTGACGGCGTGGGACCGCAGTTCCCGCACCGTTACCAGACACAGACGCTGCGGCGAAAGGACATGGAGTGAACGTAATGGGATTCAATCGCAAGGAATATGACAGGCCGCAGCATTATTATCGGGATTGGGGCGAAGCGGTGATCAACCGCCTGCGCCTGCACGGCGGGGAGCGGATCCTGAATCTGGGCTGCGGCGACGGGAAATTGACCGTACAGCTGGCGGAAAAAGCGCCGAACGGCTTCGTTTTGGGCGTAGAGGCTTCGGAAGACCTGTTGGAAACGGCGCGCGAACATGAAAGCCGCAACCTGCACTTCATGTGCTCCGAGATCGAAGAGCTGCGCTTCCGGGACGAATTCGACCTGGTATTTTCCAACGTGGCGCTGCACCGGATGAAAAACCACCGGCAGCTGCTGAGCTATGCGCTGACGGCGCTGCGGCCGGGCGGCCTCGTGGTTTGGAGCTTGGCGGGGGACGGCAGCTTTGAACATTTTTTCGCGATCATCCGCGCAAAGCTGAACGAACCGGCTTACCGTGATTATTTCCAGGGGCTGGAGTGGCCCTGGTATATGCCGCAGCGGATGGAATATGAAGCGTTGGTCGACTCGGTCGGCTTTTCGGAATACAGCTTGCAGGAGATCCATACCGACTGCGGCTTCCGCGACCCGACGGACCTGCTCTCATGGCTGGACATCCTGGCGCTGACGCCTTTCCTGAGCCGGCTGCCGGCCGGGCTGCGGGAGGAATTCCGGGATGAGGCGGCGGTCGCCATGATCGAGCAGACCCGCAAGGCGGGCGGGATCTATTCCGAGAGCTTCCGCAACATCGTGTTGACGGCATGGAAATGAGGCGCGCCGCCGGGCGTTGCCGCGGACGGCTTGACAGACAGGTTTGAACAGAAATGGGAGGATATCATGTTCCGTGAAATGAGACGGAAAAAGCAGCAGCTGCCCGCCGGGGAAGCCGCTGCGATCTTGGAAACCGGTACGACCGGCGTGCTCGCCGTTCATGGGGACGACGGCTACCCGTATACCGTGCCGCTGAATTATGTGGCGCTGGACGGCAGGCTGTATTTTCACAGCGCCAAAAGCGGACACAAGCTGGATGCGATCGCGCGCGACGGCAAGGCGTCCTTCTGTGTGATCGGGCAGGACGAGCTTGCGCCCGCGCTTTATACGACGCTGTTCCGCAGCGTGGTCGTTTTCGGGCGGCTGCGGGTGGTCGAAGACCCGGCGGAGCTGCGCGCTTCGATCGAAGCGCTGGCGGATAAATATTCACCGGAGGAGCCAACGGAAAAGCGGGATGCGGAGATCGAACGGTTTTACGACGCGCTCTGCATGATCGCATTGGAACCGGAACATATCACCGGGAAGGAATGTATCGAGCTGACCCGGCAGCGCAAGCCCTGAACGGGCCAGTGGAGGTGGAAGCATGGAGATCAAAAAAACTGCAATGATATCGATCGTTGGACGGCCAAACGTCGGCAAATCGACGCTGACCAACCGGCTCGTCGGTACGAAAGTCGCGATCGTTTCGGCGCGCCCGCAAACGACCCGCACCCGGATCACCGGCGTGCTCAACCGGGACGGCTGCCAATATGTGTTTCTGGATACGCCGGGCCTGCATAAGCCCCGTTCCCGTCTGGGCGATTATATGGTGAAGGTGATCGCGGAGACCGTCAGCGAAGTCGACGCGGCGGCGCTGGTCGTCGAGCCGATCGCGAACATCGGCCCGGCGGAAGAGCGCCTGATCCTGCAGATCAAGGACAGCGGGATGCCGTCGGTGCTGGTCATCAACAAGATCGACAGCGTGCCGAAGGAGGAGCTGCTTGCGGTGATCGCATGCTATGCGGAGGCGCACGATTTCCAGGCGATCGTCCCGGTCTCGGCGCGCACCGGCGAAGGCATTGCCGACCTGCTTGGCGAATTTGAAAAATTCGCGATCGACGGCCCGCAGCTGTTCCCGGAGGATATGGTTTCCGACCAGCCGGAAAAGCAGCTTGTGGCGGAGATCGTCCGGGAAAAGATGCTGATCCTGCTTCAGCGGGAGGTACCGCACGGCGTTGCGGTCGCGATCGAAAGCATGGAGGAGCGCGAGGACGGCCTGGTCGAGATCCACGCGACAATCTATTGTGAAAAGAACAGCCATAAAGGCATTATCATCGGCAAAAACGGGGAAATGCTCAAGCAGATCGGCCAGGCGGCGCGCACGGATATTGAACGCCTGCTGAACGCCCGGGTCTTCCTCGATCTGTGGATCAAGGTGCGCGAGGACTGGCGCAACAACCAGTTCCAGATGCGCAACTTCGGCTACGGGAACGAATAAGCAAGATTTGCCGCGTATCCCGCGCCGCTTCCGGTGGGAAGCTATACCTGCGAACGTGGAATCCTGCCGTTTGCTTCGCCTGCGCGGCGGGCGCCGGGGCGCTGCCCCTGGACCCCCGGTCCTGCGCGGACGGCGCCAAAGGGACGCGTCCCTTTGGAATCCCGTTCCCGCCTGCGGGCGGGATGGGCGCGGTCAAGGCCGTTTTTGCGTGCGGCTTCGTCCCGCCAAAAGGACGGCGGAACGAAGTGGCAGGATCAGCACAATTTTCGGAACGCGAGTGTATCACAAACGGCAGGATCCCTGCCCGGATACCGGCTCGGCCTTTGGAGGCGGCGGTAAGGGCGAAACAGGGGATATCGCCGGGACGGACGTAGGAGGTAGCGCGGAATGGATCTCTGGCGGGTTTTTGGAGAGACCGGTGAGCCAATGGCATACATGCTTTACCGGCTGGAAAAAAGGGGTGCCAATGCAGCACAGCAAACTCAAATGCCTCGTGATCCGCGAGGTCGATTTCAGTGAGCACGACCGATACATAACGGTGCTCACCGAGCATGGCCGCCGCTTGGAGGTGCTATGCCGGAACGCCCGCCGGAAGGGCAGCCGGATCGCAGGCGCGGCGCGGCTGTTCTGTTGGAGCGAGCTGACGCTTTATGAAAGCCGGGGCCGGTATTCGCTCGACGACGCCGAACTGATCAGCCCCTTCTGGGGCGTCACGCAGGATATCGACGCGTATGCGCTGGCCTGCTATCTGGCCGAGCTTTCCGCCGCGATGACGGATACCGAAGAGGATATCCCGGCGCTGCCGCGCCTGTTTCTGGGCGCGCTGCATGTGCTCAGCGAGCGGAAACGGCCTGCCGCGATCGTAAAACCGGCGTTTGAGCTGCGGTTTATGGCGGAATCCGGCTTCCTGCCGCAGATGGATCCCTGTTCGGTCTGCGGCGCGGCGCTGACTCCGGACAGCGTCTGGTTTTCGGTGCGGTCGGGTTCCGCCGCCTGTGGGAGCTGCGCGGCGCGGCTGGGCGCGGACTTCCGGCTGTTGCCCCGGGGCACGGTCGCGGCGATGCAGCATATCTTAACGAGCGATCTCAAACGGGTGTACGCCTTCCAATTAGGCGGCGGATCGCTGCGCGTACTGGGCGAGGTATGCGAGGAATACACGATCTATTATGCGGATAAGCTGTTTGACAGCCTGCGGTTTTACCATTCGCTGGCGCAGCTTTGAGAAGGGGGCGCGGCGGATGCCATTCAAACGCGTGAAGAGCTGGAATTTGCAATTTTTTGCATCGGGAACGCACCCGAGCCTGTTGCGGATGAAAGATGCCCGCGCCGTCTCGCTGTTTGCGGAGGATGCCTGCGGACCTTGAGCGATGCGCTCGATTTTTTCTATTATTTTGACACCTGCGGCCTCGTCAGCCACGGCATGAGCGACGGTTATCTGTCCGAAGAGTTGCAGGACGAACACAAAAAGGCGCAGGCGGCGAAAGCGGCTCCGGCTGGGGGCGATCCATCGGGTTTTTGTACGATCTTTGTACGATCAATGGAGAATGAAACATGAATCGATTAGGTGAAAAATCACTTGTAACGCTCGAATATCCGGCGATATTGGAGCGCTTGGCCGCGAATGCGGCGTCTGTGAAGGCGAAGGAGACCGCGCTGGCGCTGCGTCCTATGACCGACCGTGAGGACGCGCAGCTTGCGATGCAGCAGACGACCGACGCCAAAAATGTAATGATCCGGAACGGTTCGCCGTCGCTGGGCGGCATCCGGGAGATCCTGCCTTCCCTCGCGCGCGCCGACCGCGGCGGCGTGCTGAATTTCCGCGAACTGCTGGAAATCGCGTCCGTATTGCAGACGGCGCGGCTTTCGCAGGGCTACGTTGCCGGGGAGGAGGAAAAAAATACCCTTACCCCGCTCTTCCAGCGCCTGTCGGGCAACCGTGCGCTGGAAGAGCGGATTACGTCCTCGATCCTGAGCGAGGAAGAAATGGCGGACGGCGCGTCCCCGGAACTGCTGCACATCCGGCGGGAGAAGCGGCGGATCTCCGGTAAGGTGCGCGAGACCCTTGGGCGGCTGGTTTCGGGCGAACGCGCGAAATACTTACAGGAAGCGCTGATCACCCAACGCGGCGGACGGTTCGTCGTACCGGTCAAGGCCGAACATCGCGGCGAGATCTCCGGGCTTGTACATGATGTATCCTCGTCCGGCGCGACCGTGTTTGTGGAACCGGCGCAGGTCGTCGAGATCAACAATCAGATCAAGGTTCTGGAAGGCCGGGAAAGCGCGGAGATCGAACGCATCCTGTCCGAAATCTCGGCGGATGTTGCGGCCTGCCGGTTGTCTATCGAGACCGATTATGAAGCGCTTTGCACGCTGGATTTCATCTTTGCAAAAGCGAAGCTGTCCTTTGACCTCAATGCGGACGCGCCGAAGCTCGTACCGGAAGGGTACCATACCAATTTGCTGCGGGCGCGGCATCCGCTGCTCGATCGGAAGACGGCGGTGCCGATCGATATCGCCATTGGCGGGGAATATGACACGCTTGTGATCACTGGCCCGAATACGGGCGGTAAAACGGTGTCGCTGAAAACGCTGGGGCTGCTCAGTCTGATGGCGGCATCCGGGCTGCATATCTCGGCGAGCGAGCTGTCGGAGGTCTGCATATTTGAAAATGTTTATGCCGATATCGGCGACGAGCAGTCGATCGAGCAAAGCCTGTCGACCTTTTCCTCGCATATGAAAACGATCGTTTCCATTATGGATTGCTGCGCCCCCGGCGACCTGGTGCTGTTTGATGAACTCGGGGCGGGCACCGACCCGGTCGAAGGCGCGGCGCTTGCGGTGTCGATCATTGGTTATGCGCGGCAGATGGGCGCGCGCGTAGCGGCGACGACCCATTATTCCGAGCTGAAGACGTTTGCGCTGACGGCCGACGGGGTCGAAAATGCGTCCTGTGAATTTGATGTGAAGACCCTGCGCCCGACCTTCCGGCTGTTGACGGGTATCCCGGGGAAGTCGAATGCGTTTGCGATCGCGGCGCGATTGGGTTTGCAGCCGGTCGTATTGGAACGCGCAAAGGAACAGCTTTCGTCCGAAAGCACGCGCTTTGAGGATGTGATCGCCGAGCTGGAACGCGAACGCCGCGATCTGGAACGGTATAAAGCGGAAGCCGAACGGCTCCGTGCGGCGGCGCAGAGCGAACGCGACAAGGCGGGGGATCTGCGCGACCAGACCGAGGACGAAGCCGACCGGATTGTCGAAGCGGCGCGGTCGAAGGCCGACCGGATCCTGAAGGATGCGCGTATGACGGCGGAAACCGTGTTCTCCGAACTGGACGAGATGAAGCGCGTCGCGAATGCGGATGCAAATGATAAGAACCTTGCGGCGGCGCGTGCCGCGCTGCGCGGGGTCATTACGCAGACCGAAAATGAACTGCGGAAATCGAAGGAGAAACGTACCGTTGCGCCGGAAGAAGCGCGTCCGCTGCGCCCGGGCGACGAGGTGCAGCTGATCAATGTATCGAATATCACGGCAACGGTGTTGAACGCGCCGGATAAGGATGGGAACGTACAGGTACAGGCGGGGATCATGAAAATGACCGTTAAGGAGAATGAGCTGCGCCCGGTACGGAAACCGGAAAAACCGAAGCCGAAGACCTTCCGCGCGGGTTCGGGCGGGGTGCGTGAGCTGCGGCTTGCGACAACGCCAAGCGAGATCGACGTGCGCGGGCTGTGCGCCGAGGAAGCGATCCTGGAGGTCGACCAGTTTATTTCCGGCGCGATCCTGAGCGGCCACCCGTCGGTGCGGATCATTCATGGGAAGGGTACGGGCGTGCTGCGCGCTGCGATCCAGAACCATCTGAAGCGGAATAAGCGCTGTAAGACCGTGCGCAACGGCGTGTTCGGCGAAGGCGAAATGGGTGTTACGGTCGTAGAATTCCGCGACTGACCTGACGATGCATCCGATCGTCAGGCCGCGCCCCGGAAGCCCCGCGCGGGGCTTCCGGCGGGTCGGAACTTCAGGGCGGGCAG
>CAJUGU010000027.1 GCA_910586105.1 uncultured Eubacteriales bacterium
ACGGCTCTCTTTCAATGGCTGCCTTTTTCTGGGATTTTTATGAAACTGCCGTGCACGGTTCCGTTACCAGTCTTGAACCGGAAACGCAAACAAGCGTTTCCAGAAGCAATGAAAAACCGCTGTGAAACAGCGGTTTTTATGGTGGACACTGGGGGGCTCGAACCCTCGACCTTCCGCACGTCAAGCGGATGCTCTTCCAGCTGAGCTAAGTGTCCAAATCAGGCGGCAAGCTGCCGCCATATTGACTTATTAAGCATGGATTCCGAAAACCGTTCGCTTAAAGCTTAACCGCTTCATCCTCCGTATCCTCGCCGCCCTCTTCCTCAAGGCCGGAAAGGTCAAACTCAAGCTCCTCGCCACAGGCGGGGCAGATAGTGCTTCCCTTTTCAAGCAATTCATCATTCATGAAAATAACTTCATCGCAAGTTGGGCAAATCACCTGATACACTGAATCATCAGAATCGAAATCCTCTTCTGCTTCCCAAAAATCATCTTCGATCGCATGCAATTCTTCATACAAATCGTCGAGCACTTCGGAAAGCTCCGCATTTTGCTGCTGCAAATCGGTAACGTTCTCCGCAAGTTCTTCCATCACAGCCAGCATAGCCGTCCAGAGCTTGCCTTCTTTTTTGTCAGTATCAAGTTCCATGCCTTCAATCAGGCCCTTCAGATATACTACGCGTTCAATCACAGTCATCCTCGTACCTCCTGATGCAAGCGAAGAAATCATATTGGTTTATTAGCCCTTAGCGCGCTCCAGATATTCACCCGTGCGGGTATCGATCTTGATCTTGTCGCCGGTCTCAATAAAGAGCGGGACAGAAACGGTCGCGCCAGTTTCAACGGTTGCAGGCTTCAGCGTATTGGTCGCGGTATTCCCCTTAAAGCCCGGATCGGTCTCCGTGATTTCAAGTTCAACGAAAAGCGGAGGCTCGACTGCAAACACACTGCCTTTATAAGAAAGGACTTTGCAGTTCATGTTTTCGGTCACAAAACGGAAGTCGTCGCCCAGCGTCGACTTGTTAATCGGCAGCTGCTCATAAGTTTCCGTATCCATGAAGTAATAGAGGTCGCCGTCCGCGTAGAGATACTGCATCTCCTTGCGTTCCACATAAGCGGGTTCATACTTATCGGAAGGATTGAACGAACGCTCAGTGACCGCGCCCGTAATCACGTTTTTCATCTTGACACGGACAAATGCCGCACCCTTGCCGGGCTTAACGTGCTGGAATTCAACGACCTGCAAAACCTGGCCATCCATCTCAAACGTTACGCCATTGCGAAACTCGCCAGCAGAAATCATACTATGCAAACCTCCAAAGTGAAGTGCTGTGTCATTCAGCTTTTTTATTCTACAATATTTTTCCGAAAGATGCAAGCCTTTTTTTGAATTTTTTCAAAAAATTTTTCAAGGCTCCCGGATCCGCTCTGCGGAGACCTCGCCAACGCTTACAAAAAGCGCATCATTTGTCAGCTTTTCCGCCGCTTTTTGCGCGGTTTCTTCCGCAAAGCTGTCCATATCGCCATTTTGGGCTTCATCGGTCGTAAGGCCGTCAAGGGCGTCTTTGAGGTACATGCGGAAGGTTTCCAGCATCAGGACGACCTCCTGTTGCGTCACTTCATCCCCCAAAATTTCCCAATCAACGGTGCATTCTACCGCGATCTCCTGTTCAAGGCTGACAAACAGCGTATCCCCAGAAGCGACGCCGCGCGACGCTTCGACAGTGTTTGCCCCCTGCGTCCCCGGTTCCAGAAAGGCGGTCCTGTCCGCCGCTCCCCCGCCGCAGCCTGTAAGCATCAGCGCAAGCATCAGCGCCGCCCCTTGTCTGCACAACCACTTTTTGATAAGGAAGCACCCCCTGCCCGCGTCCCAGCCCGATTCAGGAACCTGCCGCCGCATTCGGGCAAGTCCGGATCCGGGGTTGGATGCAGGATGTTATATGAAGCGGCCGGAAATGGTTGCCGTCTTGCCGCGATCCATGCCGCCCACACTGATTATATCACAACAGGCAGAAGAAGGAAAGCCCTGCCGCCATTTTTCATACCGCCGCGCCATTGCCTGTTTGCAGCGTTCAAAAGGCTGACGCCGATCCCTCGGCCGCCAGCCTTCGCGTATGTTGAAAAGAGATGTATGGTATGTTCGCAATCATATGATTTAAGGAGGATCGCCGTCCAGCGATTTGGACGCGGGGCCAGACCGGTGTCCATTCAAAACGCCGCCGCTGCATCGTACCGGAAGAACACGCTTCATCCTTCGCGTCGAAAGCCTGTAGATCCCGACTTCCAGCCGCCGCCGAACGCCCCCATGTTCAAAACGCCGCCAGCGATTTCCCCAGCGCACGGCACTTGGCAAGCCCGTCTTCGTCCGGCGTTTCATTTATGATCAGCCCTTCGCCGCCCAGCACGTTTGCGCCTGCGTCATCGGTACGCTTTGTCCAATCGCGCATCCACTGGCCGTCGCCCCAGCCGTAAGAGCCGAACAGCGCCACCTTCCTGCCGCCCAGTTGGGGTTCCAGCTCCATGAAAAACGGCTCAAACTCCGCCTCTTCCAATACCTCCGCGCCCATGGCCGGACAGCCCAGCGCCAGCTTGGAATAGCCAGCCGCGTCTGCGGCGCTCGTCCCGCTCACATGCAACAGTACGGTTTCCGCCCCGGCTTCCCGCGCGCCTTCCGCAACGGCGTTCGCCATCGCTTCCGTATTGCCGCTCTGGCTCCAATAGATCACTGCGATTTTTTCCATGTCAAGTTCCTCCAATTCCATATTGTGTACGCTATTCACGATACCGCAAATAGCTGCATCAACGGGATGCCGCTTTCGACCCTCTGGCAGGTAGCATGGCTGCACCGCTGGAAGCGCTCAAACAAACGTCTCGCCGCCCCGGTGTCTCCATAAACTTTCCAGCAGCCTGAAAGTTTGCTCCCTTTTCCGCCCTGTTCCATGAACCCTTTCACATCACAGGGCGGATAGCCCAAAAACAAGCCGATTTCATGTGGAAAATCCTCGTTTTGCAGGATGCGCTGCCGTAAAAACGCAAGCCGTTCCCGCAGCCCTTCCGGATAGCCGCAGGCGCGCAGGATCTCCTGTGCGGCAGGCTCCCGCAGGTCGGCTTCCAGCCGCCCGGGACGATACACCAGCAGCAGGAACCGGCCCCGGTTGGCGCAAAGGATCTCGAACCGCAGCCCTTTCTTCCCGAACGCGCGGTCGTATTCCCGGATCCCCGCCGGAAGCCCGGGGAATTCATGGCAGGGGCACGCAACCATGTTTGCCGTTTTGATCCCCGCTAACGCCGGGGCGCAATGCGCCGCTAGTATCCGATCCAGTTTTTCATTCATCTGCAAACGCTCCCGCCAATCGGTTAGCGAACGCTAACCTTCTGTCTGAAAGACTGCCGGACCGCCTGTCTCGGGCTTCCCGGCTCTTTCTGAATATATGTTAGCATAAGCTAACCCGTTTGTCAACCATTGGTTTATGAAATTTTTATGAACGAACGCCGCGGCCCCGATCCCGCTTTTCCTCAGCTTGCCTGCAAGCAAACAGCGCGGCCCCTTTCGAGGCCGCGCCATTTGTAAGAAAGGATGATCGGAAACACCGACCCGGCCGGAACTTAGCAGCAGCAGCAGTTGCAGCAGTTGCAGCAGCTCGGAGTGGTGGTCGTTACGCCGCCAACGCCGGAGTTGTTCCCGCCGCCACAGCAGCAGCAGCAGCAACCGGCGCCGTCGGTCACACCGCCGACGCCAGAGCCGTTGTTATTGCAGCAGCAGACCCAGATCAGGACGATCGCGATGATGATCCACCAAGCGTTATCAGACCAGCAGTTGAAATTGTTACACATGATTGTTTGCCTCCTAAGTTTGATTTCACATCATACTATGGAAGCGCCCCAAGGTTGGTGCATGGTTTTGCCCGAGATTTTTTCATCCCCCATTTCGGAGCCGCCGGCTTCCCCCTTCTTATATAAAGGGAGCCGAGCGAAAGCCTTCGCCCCAAAGGGCGGCCTTAGTCCTTTGACGCACCGGCGGTTTTCCGGAGCAGGCTTTTACGCATATCGCTTTGTACCATGCCAGCGCTCCTGACGAAACACATCCTTTTGTCCGTTCAATACACCGCAGCCGCCCTGGAGCCGGTTTCGGGGGCCGGCTTTCCTGAAAGCGGCCTGAGCCATTCGCCCTTCATGCCGTCTTGATAAAGGCCGGTCAGCCGCACTTGACACATCGCGTTTTTCCGCCCTTCCGGCGCGCTGATGTAGACCGGGAAGGCATAGGGCGCATGGCCGCTCCAAAGCCCTTCCCGCGTGCGGTGTTCCAGCAGCACCGAAAGCTCTTTCCCCAGGAATGTTTGCCGGTACCGTTCCCCGCAAGCGCGCGCGACCGCCTTTGCCCGCGCGGCGCGCTCCTCTTTCACGGCAGTCGGGAGCTGGCCTTCCATCTTTGCGGCGACCGTCCCCTTCCGCAGCGAATACGGGAAGACATGCACCGCGGCAAAGCCGCATCCTTCCAGGAATCCCAGCGTCTGCGCAAACTCATCTTCGGTCTCCCCGGGAAAGCCGACGATCAGATCGGTCGTGATCGAGCAGCCCGGGAACGCCGCCCTCAGCCCTTCGGCATTCTTCTTATAAAGCGCCGTGTCATAACGTCGACGCATCCGTTTCAGGACGCTGTCGCAGCCGCTTTGCAACGACAAATGGAAGTGCGGCGCCAGATTGGGGAAGCGTCCCAGCCGGCGGCAAAACGCTTCATCCGCGATCCCCGGTTCCAACGACCCCAGGCGGAACCGTACCTGCGGCGCATCGGCCAGCAGCAATTCCAACAGGTCCGCCAGCCGGAGCCCTTCGCCGAGATCTACCCCGTAGGAGGCGATCTCGATCCCGGTCACAACGATCTCCCGCACGCCGGACGCCGCCAGCCGCCTCACCTCCGCCCGCGCCGCCTCGGACGGCATCGATCGGATATGCCCGCGTACATATGGTATAATACAATATGTGCAGTACCGGTCGCAGCCGTCCTGGATCTTCAGCAGAGCCCGCGTCCGCCCCGCCGGGATCCCAGCCCGCAGCAGTTCAAACTGCCCCGCCGGTCCCAGACCCAGCCGCGCGCCCCGGCGGCCTTGCAGCACCGCTTCCTCCAATGCGGCGATGACCGCCGCCCGATCGTATATGCCGCAAACCAGATCGACCCCGTCGATTGCGCCCAGCCGATCCGGGTCTAGCTGCGCGAAGCAGCCGCATACCGCCAGCACGGCGTCCGGATTCGCCCGCCGCAGCCGATGGATCGCGCGGATGTTCTTATGCTCGCTGACCGAAGTCACCGAGCAGGTGTTGAGCACCGCCGCATCCGCGCCGCGCGAAACCAGTTCATGCCCCCGTTCCTGCGCGAGCTGCCCCAGCGCCTGGGTCTCAAACAAATTTACCTTACAGCCTAACGTTTCAAAACAAATTTTCATTTCCCACACCGCCGCCCTGCGGAGCCTGCCGGTCTCGGCCGCCTCCGCCCGGGCAAAAAAACTTCAGATATCGGCCGGATCCGTCAGCTTCGGCGGCAGATCCTGCGCCTGTAAGCCATTTTTCCAGCCCTTCCAATATCATAGCAGAAACGCCATTTCCGCGCAACCATCTGACGCATTTTCTATTTTCAACAAATTCCCTCCCCGTCGTTTGGTACTTTTGCCCAGTGAATCCACAAAAAATACAAAAAATCTCTATTTGACAAACGGCCCATTCTGTGGTATTCTATCTACAGGTTGTAACCCCGTTGTAACCTTGGACACCGTTTCGTAACCCGAAAGGAGCATCCTCTAATATGGCAGAAAAAGAGCCTGCCCTGCAATATAAAGGGCATCCGCTCATGCGTAAGGAAAACATCATCTATTACGGCAGTATGAGCGATAAATATATCATCATGATGCAGATCCTGGACACAAAAACATTAAAGGATCTCACCATCGCGACGCGCGTCGCGGTGCAGCTGCAGCAGACCTCCCCCAACGTCTCAAAGCGTGAAAAGATCGTGAAGAAGACCGAAAAGGACGGCCTGTGGAGCGCAATGGACATTGCCTCGATTTGGCTGAACCGTGCGCTGAATGGAAAATAATCAAAATTCCAGCATCCCCCGATACGCGAAAGGAGACCTTTTCCACATGGAAATCCAGAAATTCTGCAAGGCGGTCCGTCTTGCAACCGTTTGCACCGCAGCCGCGCTTTGCACAATGGCAAGCGCATCCGCTTTGGAGATCGGCCAGACGACCGCCTCTCAGCTGAATATCCGCACCGAGCCCTTTGGCCCCGTGATCACCACCGTCCCGGAAGGCACGACCCTTGCCGTCCTCGCAGAAGACGGCGACTGGGCGCAGGTCTCGGTCGACGGTATGCTCGGCTACGCCAGCATGGAATATATCATTGACGCCGCCGAAAGCAGCGACTTCACCGTCGGCGAGGGCGAAATCAATGCAGACGACGTAAATTTCCGCAGTTCGCCTTCTACCTCCTCGGAAGTCCTTGGCCGCTTCCAAAGCGGGACAAGCGTTTCCGTAGTCGGCGTTTCCAACGGCTGGTTCAAGGTTGATGTTTACGGCCAGGTCGGCTATATACATCCGGATTACCTGAATCTCCAAAGCGACGAGATCCCGTTTGCCCCGCTGGATCCGTTTGCAGAGCTCAATATCAGCCCGATGCGCAAAGCCGTCCTTGAGTTCGCGGCGCAGTACCTGGGCACGCCTTATGTATACGGCGGCGCGAGCCCGTCCGGCTTTGACTGCTCCGGTTTTACATATTTCGTTTATAAAAACATCGTACAGGAGATCCCGCGTACCGCGACCGATCAGCGCGCGGCGTCGACTAACCTGACGATGGACGAGCTCCTTCCCGGCGACCTGGTCTTCTTCCGCAATTCCGGTTCCGGCAGCGGTGTTGGACATGCCGGCATTTATGTTGGCGAGGGCCAGTTCATCCACTCCCCCAACAGCGGCGATTACGTCAGCTATGATACCCTGTTGACGGGCAGCTATAATACCAACTTCATTTGCGGCGGTCGGTTCATCAGCGACTGATCCCCTTCAAACAGCACCACCAAAAAACGGCAGAGCAAATTCTGCCGTTTTTTTCTATGTCCGAAAGGGCGTCCCCGGTCGGCCTTATCTGCTCACGTTCCGAAAATTCTGCCGATTTTCCCACTTCGTCCCGCCGTCCTTTTGGCGGGACGAAGGCGCACGCATAAGCGGCCTTCACCGCGCCGATCCCGCCCGCAGGCGAGAAAGGGATTCCAAAGGGACGCGTCCCTTTGGCGCTGTCCGCGCAGGACCGGGGTCCCGGGGCGGCGCCCCGGCTCCCCTCACGCCTTCCTCTTAAAGCGCAAACGCGACCTGATCCTCGGAGATGCGGATACTGGTGAAGTGTATCCCGCGTTCCGTCAACGCCTGATTGGCCGCCGCCGTCAGCTGGTCGGACAGCAGCCCGGAAAGCTGGACGGGCAGGCCATAACCGCCTGCTTCGATCGTTTCCACAGCCAGCTGTAACTCGCCAGTCTCCCGATCGCAGCCTGCGCTCAAGACGGTCCGCAGCGCACAGCGCTCCGGCATCAATAGCAGAAGCGTCCTCGGCGTGCCGCTGACCAGTGTTTCCAGCTTTTCCTTCAGCAGGTCGCCCCGCGCCTCGATCGTCCCATCCGCACAGGGTTTCAGCCGGATGTCCCCGATCGGGGTCTCCTCCGGCAGCGCCGCCCGCAGGAGCGTTGTCAGCTCCGCCCCGGAAAATGCGATTTCCGCCGCAGTCTCTTCGGCGATCTGCGCCCCAGCCGCCGCATTCTCCACAACGGCATGCGGCCGGTGCAGTTCGACCGGTTCATACAGCACCATCCTGCCCACGATCGCAATGCTTGCGGCTGCGCAAACACCTAATATTGCGGTATAGATCAAGCTCCGATCCTGCTCCATTCGTCCATTCCTCCAACCTTTTGCTGCTTTGTCCGGTTTCAAACGCATTTGCGGCGCAGCCCAGCAAAGCGATCCTGCCGCGATCCGCATACCCTTTTCGGGGTACGCTGTAGTTTATGCATAAAATTGGACATTCATGCTCCTGTCACCGATTTTTTTCCACGGCATAGTCTGAGATAGAAGCCCGCTGAAAGCCTTTCGGCGCTTCCAAATCACGGGCTTTCCCAAAACATATTTGGAGGTAAATCTTATGTCTGAAAGAGTCATGCCCGGACCCGTCGGTGCAAACGCCTGTGTTCGGGAAGCGGTATGCATCCACACCAAAAAGGTCTATGATTCCTGCAAGAGCAAAGAATGTATGCGCGATATCCGCGTATACCTCACCCGCCAGTCACAGCAGTACATCGACGCCCACCCCGACGCGGCTGTCAAGCCCCGTGAGGCGGAGCTCCTGTTCGTCCAGATCGACGTGGAAAAGGTCGCTTTCAACCGCGGCTTTTACTCCGTTGACGTCCGGTTCTTCTACCGGATCGAGTGCGACGCCTACGGTACGCTTGGCCGCGCGGAAATGCTCCGCGGCTTTGCCGTCACGGATAAGCGCGTGATCCTGTTCGGCAGCGAGGGCGGCGCGCGGATCTTCTCCTCGCGGTATGTTTCCAACGACCCCGACATCCAGCTCGCCGAACGGGCGAACCGGCCCGAGGCGGTCGTCGAAGTCCTCGACCCGATCATCCTTGACGCAAAGGTCGTTGAACCGACTTACCGCTGCGGCTGCTGCTGCTCGATCTCGGAAGTCCCCAGCTGCATCACGCGCTGCTTCGGCGAAGATATCGACCTGCTCCCCGGCGACAACAACCTTTCCAACCGCTTGTTCGTAACGCTCGGCCAGTTCTCGATCATCCGCCTGGAACGCGACATCCAGCTGTTGATGCCGGCCTACGACGTCTGCCTGCCCGAAAAGGATTGCAGCAGCGCCGGCAACGATACCGAAGATCCGTGCGAGGCGTTTGACCGCTTTGCATTCCCATTTGACGAGTTCTTCCCGGCGGGCGGCGACCGTAGGCCTTCCAACAACTGCTGCTGCGAACCGATCGGCCACCCCGGCGGGAATGGCGGCCCCTGCGCGCCCAGCATCCCCGGCCCTGGCCCCGGCGGTCAGAATCCCGGCGCATCCGGTTCCAATCCCTGCAACCATCCGAACAACAACTGCTGCAAACATTGCTGCTGATATCCCAAAGGCTGCTGCGAAGATCTCGCAGCAGCCTTTGGCTTTCCTTTCATGCGGTAATACATCCCACTGGCACGGAACCCGTGCGCAGCCCACGTCTTGGATCGAACCATCCCGCCTGCGGCAAAAAGGCCCTCCCGTCCACACATCTGCGCAGCGGAGAGCCTTTCGTTTCCGCCGTTTATGATACCGGCGTTTATACGCCCAGCTCCTTCTTGAACCGGGAATACATCGAATTTGCGGTATAGAGCGCCGCCGCCGGATTGTGCGCCAGTACACGGTCCTTTACGATCATCACGGTCGTTGGCGCCTGCGAATGCTTCAGGAACAGGGTGTCATGGCCCACGCACAGCCCGATCACGATATTAAAGTCCGTCCCCTGCGCGGCAAGCTCCAGCGCCTGCAGGATCGGATTGCACATCGATTCATGCCCGCAGCCACGGTTCAGCTTGAGCGTATCCGGAATACCGATCTCACTTTTGTCGATCGCCCCGATCTTACAGCCGACCACATAACAATCGATCTCCCGGGCGCGCAGGATCTTTACGAAGGTGCGGGTCTCATTCATCAGCCCGACGCATGAGGCAATACCGACCTTCCGGAAGCCCATGCGCTGGATAAACTCGATCGTCTCCTCGACGCGCGTCAGCCGCCCATAAAATTCGCCCTCGATCCCAGCGGAGACCCGCGCGATTTTGCCCAGCAGTTCGTCTTCCTGATAAGCGGCTACCGCTTGCGCAAGCCGTTCCGGATCTACCTGCCCAGTCAAGCAGAATGCCGGATATTTGCTTTCGTCACGGCTGCGGCACGCCAGCGCGGCGCAGTCCGCACAGCTGCATTTCATTTCCATATTATACCTCCTCGACCGGTTCCCCGGCGCTGTCGACCGGCGTTCCGTCCGTCGTGTAAGAATCGGGCACATCCTCATAGAACCGGTAAACCTGATCGGTGAACGCCTGCGCGTCCGTGTCCGCGTTCAGTACGCCGATCTGCGAAAGCTGCTCCACGCTCAGCAGAATCGCGTCATAGCCGCCCTGCACCGACGGAATGTAATTGTAAGATTTTAAAACATTGGCGTTAAAATCCAAATCGCCGGTGACATATTTCTGGTCAAGCTGGATCTGCGCAGCCTCCTCTGGATGCTCATTCACATAGACCGCCGCCTTCAATACCGCGCGGGTATACGCCGCCGCAATCTCCGGGTGTTCCTCCGCCAGCGCGGTGCTGACGAAGGACGCGCAGCAATATTCGTCCCTGAACTGGTCGCTGACCGCAGTGTCGACCAGCACGTTCAAATCATATTGCTCCGCATACTGCGACGCCGTCGGGTCGCCGATCGCAATGACATCGATCGCGCCGTTTTCCAGCGCCTGCCCCAAATCCGAGCCCGAAAAGACGGCGAATTCCACCTCCGGGTCGCGTTCGTCGAAGGAAATGCCCTCCGCCGCCAGCACGCGCTTGGATACAATGGTCTCGGCGCCCGCCAGCCCCGATACGCCGATCCTCTTGCCACGCAGGTCCGCCGGGGTCTCGATCCCGCTGTCCTTCGGTACCAGCAGTTTGATGCAGCCGGTATGGATGCCTGCTGTGAAAACGATCGGCAGCCCGTTTTCGATCGGCTGGAGAAATTTGCCAATCAGGCCGAAACCCCCGTCGACCTGTCCCGCGCCAATGGCTTCCTGCACGTGCGCCGCGTCGACCTGTATGTTTTCGGCGTCGATCCCTTCCGCCTCAAAAAATCCCAGCTCCACCGCCAGATGCAGCGGGGCCTGGCACAGCGACGGCGAGTAAGCGACCCGCAGATGGAAAGGTTCGGTGTCTGCTCCGGTTTGCGCCGCGCTGTCCTGTGCGGTATCGCTCTGCGCCGTGCCGGAACCAGCGCCGCAGGCCGTCAGCCCGGTCAGCGTCAGCGCCAGCAGCAGGGTCAAAATACGTTTCTTCATGACGATCTCTCCTTTTGTTGTCTATTCAAATACTTATAAATAATAGTCCGGCTCCTGCACTACGCCGCCGAAATCCAGCAGCCGGAGCACCTCCGCACGGCAGTGCAGGAAGTCGTCGCTGCTGCGGGCGCGTGGGTGCGCCAGCTTTACGGGAACGATGCGCGTGATCCGTCCCGGCCGCGGCGTCATAACGACGATCTGATCCGAAAGATAGACCGCTTCGTCCACGTCGTGCGTCACCATGACCATGGTCATCCGCTGTTCCCGCCAGATGCGGAGCAGTTCATCCTGAATATTCATACGGGTGAAGGCGTCCAGCGCGCCGAGCGGTTCGTCCAGCAGCAGCACCTTGGGCCGTCCGGCCAGCGCCCTTGCCAGCGCGGCGCGCTGGCACATCCCGCCCGAAAGCTGATGCGGATAGTATTTTTCAAAGCCTTCCAGCCCGACCAGCCGCAGCAGCGCCTGTACCTCGTCCGCATGGTAAATGCCCCGCGCCCGCAGGCCGAAGGCGACGTTTTCATAGATGCTCAGCCACGGGAACAATGTATGCTCCTGAAACATGAAGCCCCGGTCGCTGCCCGGTTTGGACAGCCGCGCGCCATCCAGCGTCAGCGTGCCTTCGTCGGGCGCGATCAGTCCGGCGATCAGCCGCAGCATCGTGGACTTGCCGCAGCCCGACGGGCCAATCAGCGAGACAAAGGAACCGGGTTCGATCCTGAGGTCGACCCCGTACAGCGCCGCGACCGTCTCCCCCTGCGGGTTTTCATAACGCTTGCCGACGCCGGAAAGCGCGATCTCCCCTACCATTTAATGACCCCCTTTTGCCAGACCAGCAGCCGGTCCCGGACGCGGAACAGCAAAGTGATCATGCCGTAGCAGCTCACGCTCATGACGATCAACCCCGCGTAGACATTCGCATATGCCATCATATCCTTTTGCCAGTTGATGTACCAGCCGATCCCATATTTCGCGCCCAGCATTTCGGCAGTGATCAGCGTGATAAAGGACGCGGTCGTGCCGTTAAACAGGCCAATAAACATCGAGGGCATCGCCGCCGGGATGCCAACCCGCAAAATGGTATACCGCCCGCTTGCGCCCAGCGTCGCCGCCGCCTCAAAGTAAGCGTTGGGGATCGAAGCGATCCCGCTGCTGGTCAGGATCGTCGTGGGGAACCAGACCGCCAGCGCGATCAGGAACGCGCTCGCTGAAACCATCGTCGGGAAACTGACCAGCACCAGCGGTACCCACGCAGTGGAAGGGATCGGCCCCAGCACCCGGACCAGCGGGTAGACCCAATAACGGACGCGCCTGCTGAACCCGATCGCGACCCCGGTCAGGCACCCGGCTGCCGCCCCGCAAATCCATCCAGTCAACTGGATACGCAGAGAGTAAAGCAGGCAGGCGCCCAAAAAAGGCGCATCCTCGATCAGCACCCCAAACACCCGATCCAGCGACGGGAAATAAAGCACGGGAAGCGTCGCCATTTTCGCGGTCAGCAGGTTCAGGATGCACAGGAACGTCAGCAACCCGCTCAGGAACGGCGCTTTTTCGGCGTATCGCGCCCGGAAGCCCGGGCGGATCAGCCCAAGCAGGAATGCCGCCGCCGCCAGCAGTGCCACGCCCACCACCAACAGCGCAAAATAAGGGCGCTTTGCCGATGGGTGCGCCGCCGAATCGGGCACGGCGCAGGTGACCGCCAGCACAGCCACCGCCGCTATCAGCGGCAGGATACTTTTCCATGTTTTCAAAAATCAAACACCTTCTTTTGTTTCATGTTTCCGACCGGCTCCCCCAACCGCCTGCTGGGAAGCTCCTTGGGAAGCGGCGCGCCGCTTCGATCGCTTCGCGTCGGCTGCTTTTCCGGCCAACGCTCTTTTCAACATCGCCCCGCAGGGCACATTCGCCGTCCGTTCCCGCCGCAGCGACGCTGTAATGACCGTTTTAACATCACGATCCCCCTTCCTTGAATGCACATTCGGCAACCCTCGCCCGGTTTCACCGTCCGACCCTCCATAAACATACTATTCATATATGATTTATAGGCTTTGCCTGTAAACTATTTTACACCGCCGCCATGATTTGTCAAGAAGAAGTTTCGCACTTCCCCGTTTTTTGGAGGAAGTGCGAAAAATCACCAACGTTTTCAAGGCGGTTTCCATCGATTTTCACCTTGTCTTTGGAAAAACAGCCATTGCAGTTATTCCAACCGCATTTCGTCCAGCGCCGCCCCGGGCGGGACGATCGGCAATACGTCCCATTCCGGCGAAACGCAGCATTCCAGAAGAACCGGCCCTTTGGCCTGCCGCGCCTGCCTGAGCGCCGGGAGCAGCTCTGTATCCTGCGTCGCACGGAACCCTGCAACGCCGCAACTCTCCGCAAGCCGCACAAGATCCGGCAGATACGGCGGGCATTCCACCTGGCCGCAACGCCCCGCGCAGCTGCGCCGTCCCCGCAGGCAGGTACCGGAATAACGCCCGCCGTAAAACATTTTTTGCCATTGGCGGACGTTCCCCAAAACCGTATTTTGCAGCACGCAAATCAATAACGGGAGCTCCAGCGCCGCCGCCGTGGTCAGCTCCTGCAAATTCATTTGCAGCCCGCCGTCCCCGGTGATGCAGACGACCGGACGCTCGGGCGCGGCCAGCTTCGCGCCGATCGCCGCCGGGAGCCCATATCCCATCGTCCCCAGCCCGCCCGAAAGCAGCAGGCGCTGCCCGCGCGCCAGTTCCAGAAACTGCCCCGCCCACAGCTGGTTTTGCCCCACGTCCGCAACGAACAGCGCCCCCGGGAAGGCTTTCCCGACCGCGCGGAGGATGCATTCCGGCGTGAAGCCCTCCCCCATCGCCAGCGGGTACGCCTGCTTCCAGCCATCGATCTGCGCGCGCCATTCGGTATAGTTCCCTTCCGGCTGCCGCTGTAAAAGTGCGCGGAGCACTGCCTTTGCGTCCGCCACGAGCGCCAGCCCCGCCGCGATATTCCGCGAGATCGCCGACGCGTCCAGCTCCACATGGATCAGGTACGCCTCTGGCGCGAACGTACCCGGCCGCCCCGTGATCCGATCGTTGAACCGCGCCCCGATCGCCAGCAGCACGTCGCACTCGCTCACCGCGCGGTTTGCCGCAACGCTTCCATGGATCCCCAGATTGCCTACCCACAGCGGATGCGCCGTCGGCAGGGAGCCCATCCCCATCAGGGTCGTTACTACCGGGATGCCGGCGCGGATGGCGAAGGCTTCCAGCTCGGCCTCAGCCCGCCCCAAATGCACGCCGCCGCCTGCTAAAATGACTGGTTTTCGCGCCAACCGCAAGCGCTCCGCCACGGCTTCGAGCCGCCGCTCATCCAGCGCCGGTACCGTGACGCCCGCAGACGCCCCCGGCGGATAACAGTCTTCCCCCAGCGCCTGCTGGATGTCCTTGGGCAACTCGATTACGACCGGGCCCGGCTTGCCCTCCCGCGCGACGCGGAAGGCTTCCTGGACCGTCCGCGCAAGCTCTTCCCGCCGCCGGACGCAAAATACCTGCTTGCAGATGCTCCGCATGACGGCGGCAACGTCGACCTCCTGAAACGACCGCCGTTCCAACAGCGCCGTCGGTACCTGTCCCGCGATACATACCAGCGGAATGCTGTCCGCATAGGCGGTCGCCACGCCGGTGGTCAGGTTTGTCGCCCCCGGGCCGCTGGTCGCGATGCAAACGCCGACCTTGCCCGTTGTCCGGGCATAGCCGTCCGCCATATGTACCATGCCCTGCTCGTGGCGCGGCAGGATCAATTCCAGCGCGGGCGTATCGGCGAGCGCATCGAACAGGTCGATCACCTGCCCGCCGGGATAACCGAATACCTGCCGCACGCCCTCCGCGCACAGCGCTTTGCATACCAACGCCGCGCCGGTCAGGCTTTGCCGCACTTCCATTTTCTGTTCCATGTGAATTCCTCCCTCGTTATTCATGCAAGCACTTGCTTGCATATACTCCCCAAAAACCGGCGCTTTCCAGCGCCAGCTTGTTTGTCTGTGGTTTTCCAATACCGAGAGCCGCAGCTTCCCGTTCTTGCACGCTGAACCTTTCGGCCTGCGGCTTTCGCAGGCCCCGCGTTTCCGGGCTTTGCGGGAACCGCTCCTGCCTTACGCGTGATCTGCTCCCCCGCCAGTTCTGCGCACGGGCGGCTTCGCGCCGCCTTCCCTTACTCGAAAAGCCTTCCTTTGAAGCAATTCACGTTGCCAAGCGGTTTGGCGGTCAGCCGGAACAGGACGCAGCCGTCCGGGCAAACGAAATCCTTACAGTAGCGACTGCTGCCGCCGATGTTTTCCAAATCGCCGCCGCTCCGCACGGCTTCCATGACCGGATACAGCATCATCATCGTTTTCGAGCAGATGCCTTGCCCTTCCGCATTCACCGGGCAACCGTAGGTACAGGTATAGCGGTCGCCGATCTCCTCGCCGTTGCGGCAATAATGCTCCGTGCGGTCGCCGCGGAGGAAGCCGGTGACTTCAATCTCAAATTCGTATTCCTCGTCAAGCCATTTTTTCATATCCAGTCCTCATTTCCATGTTTTTCAGATGCCGCAGTAGGCCGCGCCCACCATCCGTTTCCCCTATCATACCGCATCTGGCCGCAGCCGTCAAGGTTTTTACTGGTAACGGAAACGGCATCCTCCGAAAAAAAATTTGCGGGAAGGGCTTGACAAGCGTGTTCATACTGTGTATACTGAATATGCACAGTAGATATGGATGAAACGGAGTGATGGCTTGAATATCATAATCAGCAATGCGGCAGGGCAACCGATCTACGAACAGATCGCCGCACAGATCAAGCAATGCATCCTGTCGGGCGAGCTGCGGGAAGGCGACGCGCTGCCGTCCATGCGCGTACTTGCGAAGGAACTGCGGATCTCAGTGATTACTACCAAACGCGCGTATGAGGAATTGGAACGCGAAGGCTTTGTCGTGACCGTCGCCGGGAAAGGCTGCTTTGTCGCCCGGATGGATGTAGAGCTGGTGCGGGAAGAACACCTGCGCCGTATTGAAGAAGGCTTCAGCGAAGCGGCGCGCCTTGCGAAAAGCGCGGGCGTGACCCGCGCGGAATTATTGGAAATTTTGGATACGGTTTGTGAAGGAGAAGGGCTATGAATGCGATTGAAATTCGCGATTTATGCAAAAACTATGACGATTTCCGTCTTGACCACGTCAGCCTGACGCTGCCGGAAGGCTGCGTGATGGGTTTCATCGGCGAGAACGGCGCGGGAAAATCCACGACGATCAATTTGATCCTCGACCTGATCCACGCCGATGGCGGCGAAGTGCTGTTGTATGGGGAACCGAATACCACCGCGTTCCCCGCGCTGAAGGAAGACATCGGCGTCGTATTCGACGAGGACTGCTTTCCCGAAACACTGAATTTACGGGATATCAACTCGGTCATGCGTTCCGCGTTCCGCCGCTGGTCGGAGGAAACCTTTTACGGCTACGTCAAACGGTTCGGCCTTCCCGAAAAGAAGAAGGTAAAGGACTACTCCAAGGGGATGCGGATGAAACTGTCGATTGCGGTAGCGCTGTCGCACGGCGCGAAGCTGCTGATCCTGGACGAAGCGACCAGCGGCCTTGACCCGGTCGTGCGCGACGAACTGCTCGACCTGTTCTTTGAGTTCGTGCAGGACGAACATCACGCGATCTTCCTGTCGTCGCACATCACGAGCGACCTGGAAAAGATCTGCGATTATGTGACCTTCCTGCACCGCGGCAAGGTCGTGTTCTCGGAGGAGAAGGACGCGCTTTGCGAACGGCTCGGCATCCTGAAATGCTCGCGTGAACAGCTGCGGGAGCTGGACGAAAAAGCGATCCTCGGCGTGCGCGAATCGTCCTTTGGCGCGGAAGCGCTGGTCGAGCGCAGCCTTGCGCCGACGGGTCTGATGATCGACCCGGTGACGCTGGACGACATTATCGTATTTTTGGCGAAGGGGGATAAATAACATGGTAGCGCTGCTGAAAAAGGATTTCTTCGTACTGCGGAAAACCTGTATGATTTACCTGTTCATGCTGCTGTTTTACGTCGCGTTCGGCGTTTTAAGCGGGAATATGGCAATGTTCCAGATGCTGTTCACATTGGTTGGCATGATGCTGCCGATCACCTCCATCAGCTATGACGAACGCGCCAAATGGGACAAATACGGCCTGAGCATGCCGCTTAACCGCCGCATGATAGTTCTGTCAAAATATGTGTTCACATGGATCGCAATGGGATTCGGCGCAGCTTTCAGCGCGGTGACGCTGACGTTGTTTGCGGTGTTTACCCATGAACCCATTACCATACAGCTGTACCAGCCGTCGTTGCTGTTTACCTGCCTCGGGTTCGTGCTGGCCGATTTCGGGATCCCGATCATTTACCACCTCGGCACAGAGAAGGGGCGCTATGCAATGATGGGGTTGATCTGGGGCGTTGTCCTGATCCCGGTATTTCTGGTCAAAGTATTTAACATCAATGTATATGACTGGGTGGAAGGCTCGGTCACGGTGCTGAGCACTGGTTGGGCGATCGCAGCGGTGTCCGTCTCGACTGTGCTGCTGACACTCGTATCCCTGCTGGTTTCGTTCGCAATCTATACGCGAAAGGAGTTCGGCTGATGTGTATGCTGGCAATGCTTGCCGCACCTTGGCTTGCGCTGGCTTGGGTATACCTGTCGTTCGCCTGCACAAGCTAAAGCAGAGGAACGTGCAAAGCGCGGAATAAAATGCGCTTCGTGCAAAATGAAAGCGATGCAAAGCGCCTGCCTTCAGACGCCGCAGCGCCGGACAGCGTCCTACTCAAAAAAAAACAGAGCCGGAAGGCTCTGCTGGATTCAGCGGCTGGAGGACGGATAGCGCTGCGGTTCGTCAGTCTCGCCGAGCAGGTAATCGACCGAAGTCTGATAAAACCGGGCGAGGCGGATAAAAACTTCGACCGGCACCCCGCGCGTCCCGGTTTCATAATTGCTGTAGGTACGCTGATCGATGTGCAGGAGCCGCGCAAGCTCCACTTGTGTCAGGTTGTTGTCCTCGCGAAGATCGCGCAGCCTTGGATACATTGAAAATACCCCCTTTGCACTTGATTATATCTGTTGCAAAACTTAGTATTGACGTTTACTGCAAATTGCAGTAAAATGATTCATGGAAATTTTCATGAATGGGGGATTGACAAATGATAAGCGAAGCGTTAATATAATCCTGTACCATACGATTAACACAATGAACGATTGAGAAGGGAGATTTCACCGATGAAAAAGGCAAGGAGACTGCTGGCGGGCGCGATCGCGGCCTGCCTGCTGTTGGGGAGCGTCCCGTTTGCGTCGGCAGCGGGAGCGGCCACGCGGGGCGAGATCGCGCGGATGGTGTTGACCGCAGCGGACGATTACAATCCCGGCGTGCGGCTGGAAGACATCCTGCAAGGCGACGACAACGGCGACCTGCGCGAGAACGACGCCGCGACCCGCGCCGAAGCGCTCGTAATGCTCCAACGCGCGTTTGGCGAACTGCCCGCGCCGGCGGGGGATAACGCGCGGACGGCGATCCCGTCGGGCAATTTTACCGATATCCCGTTTTGGGCGGAAACGGCGCTTGCCAACGTCTTTCAGGCGGGCATCGTCGCAGGCACCAGCGAAACGACGTTCGACGCAAACGCGCCGGTGACAGCTGACCAGATGCAGCGCTTCATTGGCCGCGTCTATTCGCTGGAAGGCACGAACTTGAAGGATGATTTCTACGCCGCCGTCAACAAGCAGGCGCTGGATACCAGCACGATCCCCGAAGGGATTGAAATGAGCGGTACCCTGTACGACATGATGTATGACGATTCCGCCGTCGGCGAGATCATACGCGAGGCGGCGGCAGGGACGCATGAAAAGGGGTCGCCCGAGCAGAAGATCGGCGACTTCTACAACAGCATCCTTGATTGGGACGCGCGCAACGCGGCGGGGATCGATCCGATCAAGCCGTACTTGGAACGGATCGACGCGGCGCAGACGCTGGACGAAGTCCTGGCGGCGGCAGACGTTATCGGGACGGAGCTTTATCAGGCGGGCCTGCGTGTGTTCGGCGTTGCGATCGATTCCAAACGCAGCGACCGCTACATCGTGACGTTCAGCAGTATGTCCCCGTCGCTGACAAAGGACATTTATGCGAAGGACAGCGGGCGCGAAAAGGACGCCTATTTGAAATATGTGCAGACGCTGCTCACGCTGGCAGGCTATCCGGAGGCGGACGCAAAGAGGCAGGCGGAGCTGAATTGGGAAGGCGAAAAGGTGCTTGCGGCTGCAAAGCTGGATCAGCAGGATTACGCCAACATCGATAAGGTCTATAACCTTTACACATTCGATGAACTGAAAACGATCTTCCCGACCGCCAAACTGGACGACGCGTTCCGGCGTTCCGGGCTTTCGCCTGCGGACGAGATTCTGGTGAGCGACGTTGGGCTGCTGGAAGCGGCGGCGGGCTTCTTCGATGAGGAGCATGTGGAATTCCTGAAGACGCGGCTGCGGATCGAACTGCTGGCAGGCTTCGGCGGTATGCTCAACCGCGAATTCCGCACGGCGGCGGACGCCTATCAAAACGAGCTACTTGGCACGAGCGGTTCCGTGACCGATGAATACCGCGCGTCGCAGCAGGTGCAGAGCGTGTTCAGCACCGAGATCGGCAAGGTCTATGCCGAGAAATATTTCTCGCCGGAGGCGAAGGCGGATGTAACCGCAATGATCCGGGAATTCATCGATGTGTATGAGGAACGCATCCGCGCGCTGGACTGGATGAGCGACACGACCAAGGAGAAGGCGGTCGAAAAACTGCGGACGATGAGCATCAAGGTCGGTTATCCGGACGAAGGCGAGTGGGACGACTCGATGGAGTCGGTGGAGATCAAAAGCGTTGCGGAGGGCGGCAGCTATTTTGCGAACACGGTTGAGATCGCGCGTGCGACGCGGGAATATTTGATCGGCATCCAGAACGAGCCGGTCGACAGATCGCAATGGGCGATGAATGTATACACGGTCAATGCGTGTTATATCCCGGTGTTCAACGAGATCGTCTTCCCGGCGGGCATCCTGCGCGCGCCAATGTATGACGTGAACAATACCCGCGAGCAGAACCTTGGCGGCATTGGATACGTGATCGCACACGAGATCACGCACGCGTTTGACAACTCGGGCGCGAAGTTCGACAAAGACGGCAACGTCACCGACTGGTGGACGGCGGAGGATTACGCCGCGTTTCAGGAGCTGTGCCAGAAGGTCGTCGCGTACTATGACGGCGTGGAAGGGGCGACCGGCATTGCCTGCCGCGGCGAGCTGACGCTGGGCGAGAATATCGCGGATCTTGGGGCGGCAGCCTGTGTGACCGAGGTCGTGAAGCGTGAGGAAAACCCGAATTTCCGCGAGCTGTATGAGACCATGGCGCGTTCCTGGCTGAGCACTGCCCCGCGCGCTTATCGCGAATATGCGGCGCAGATCGACGTACACGCCCCGGATAAGCTGCGCGTCAACCGGGTACTTTCGACGCTTGACGAATTCTATGAAGCGTTCGACATCCAGCCCGGCGACGGGATGTATGTAGCGCCGGAGGATCGGGTACAGATCTGGTAAACCGGCAGCGGCTCTATCCGGAAAGGACAAAAACGATGGACAGGAAATAAATCGGGAAGGTGAATGTCACCGCCGGGTTATGATTGGTTGGGGAAACGGCTTGCGGGTACGCTTGGCGAACAATATTTCGCAATCAGAACGGATGCCAGAACAACAGTCTTCCATTCGGAAACGGACGAAGGCATTGATGTGAAGGCGGTACGGAACGCGAACGGTTTAAATACGTTTGCGGCGAACCGGATGGGATGCGATATTATATTGACTTTGCACAGGCTGCGGAGGCGGAAGGCTGGCCGAAGATCTTGTCAAAGGAGCAGCGCGTGAGCACGTTGAACGTTGGCGCGCTGACGCTCCGGAAGCTGTTTTACACTACGGAGATCGTCCCCTTGGAAACCTACGACGGGATGGGGTTATTGGACAGCGTATCCCCCACGACATTCACTTGACCAAGAGCAGAACGCACGACGCGCATACCCGGGCCGTGCTGCGAAAAGCCGTGCGGCGCGCGGCAAATACGAGATCGACCGTCAAAGGCCAGCCCATGAAAGGGGCTGGCCTTTGCTGCATGATGGACAGGATGGACTGGTTTTACAAAAAACGCGGCGGCGGAGCGGCAACCAATATGGCGCGGCGATCGATCTTGAAGAAAAGGGGGACGTATGCAGAGCGGCAAAAACGCCCTCCGGACAGAGCCGGGGGACGCTGCAAGTATGGAATTCGGTCACCATCCCGCTGTGGACATAGGGCGGCGTTTATTTTGATCTTTTGCATCTGCGACGGTGTTGGGCAGGCCGCAAAGCTCCGCAACGGTATCGTTCTTCCCTCCGTCTGCATGGAACGGTTGACACGCAGCAGGACCCCTCCTCTGTGGATATTTTCCCCATTTCCTCCCGTTGTTTTGCAAAATATTTGGACACCTCCAGCCGCTTGCGCAGCTTCTTTTACCACGGCGCTTTGATTTCTTCCGGTATATGATATTCCATCCGAAGCGATATCGATTTGTATTTGTATCGATTTTTGTGCCGTCTATGAATACCGCTCCCTCTGCGGATGATATCTCCCCCAGATCAAAGAGCAGCGCTGTCAACCGCTGCATCAGATCTTCTGCTGCGTTCCCATGCAGCGTCTCCAAAACCGCGAAATCATGTTATGATCCCGCGCCTTCCGGCTTTTAATAAATACATGAAATTGATATTTCGCGGCAGGCCTGCCCGATCTTTCTTGTGTTTCGGATATTCCGCATATTTGCGTACATCATTACCTCGAACAGATCTTCCGGCGAGTATCCGATTCTCCCTTGGCGGGAGTACGCTGCTTCCAGCCTACTGTAATCCAGTTCCTCCGAGATCGCGCTGGGCAGTCTCGCCGGTTCATCTGCCGGGATCAATATTTCTGTGTCCCTCGGCCAAGGATTTCGGTTTTAGACAAAGGCAGCGAAACGTGTATGGTGTATACCAGATCTTCCAAAAAATCAGGGGTGTGAACGGATCTGCGGAAACGGCGCTCGATCCCGCACCGTAACGTGGTCATGTCAGTGTTTATATTCCGGCTGTTGCAATACGAGAGTTTTCATACGATCTATTCCGCGCCGAAGAGTATGGAAAAACGGTTAAAGCACATAATGAAAGGCCGTATGCCAAAATAGATTCGGTAAGGGACGTATTGGCAAGAACAGATATATCCAAATCAGTCGTATCAGCCAGAATGTCATAAAACGGGTAAAAAGAAACTGTACGCTTCATTCAGGAAAGATCGGAGGTTATACTGTAGCTGCGATTGATGGAACCGAGCTGTTTTCCTGCAAATCCTGCTCAAACTGTCTGACACGAAAACCGGGCAATGGGAATGGGATCGAACAGTTTCGCCGAAGTGTTGCGTGCGCCAGCATAAGAGGAAGCCCCCATGTGGTTTTGGATCCGGAAATGCTCAAGCCGCGGGATGGAGCCGAAAAGGGCGAAGGGAAGCTGACCGGTGGAAAGCGGTTAATCCAACGTCCCCACCAGCACATGGCCATTTTGCGGATGTCATTGTATTATATTTGAATGCCTCCTTTTTAAACGCCGTGTTGGAGTGCCGTATGGATGCAGCGATCCGTTTCAAAGATGAAGAAAGACTCATTTTCCAGAATGCGGAAGGTATGTTCCGATAATATGTGGGAATTACACTTATATGGCCATATTCACGAATTCCGCAAACGAAAGATCACCCCCCCCCCCCCCCAAAAGTGTGATCAGGATATTCTGCGATCAGCGCCTTCTTGAAGATTTCAGAAAAATTTTGTATCATGCCCCGGATAATTCATACTTTTTTAGTATGAAATCAACCTGCCCTAATGCTTCGTCCGATCCGGAATCGGATTTGGACTTGGGGCGGGGTTTTCGCAGGGTAAGGCAGAGGACGCAGACGGGCTGGCGCCCTGCAAGGACGATAACGCAGCCATGCGGAAATCCCGCCCAAGGACGCGTTCGATTTCTGGCTGGATGGAGCATTCGGGGAAGTTTGCGCCTTTTTCAGGTTTTCTGCCGGAACAGGTCTATTTTTTGAGTCATGCGCCAGCTGCGCATATCTATTCAACTGTGCTCGTTGTTAAAACCGAAATTTCTGGAAAAAACGCTTGATTTTTGCGGAGAATGCGGTATAATAAGGAAAGCGAAAGGATCGTGATCCCTATCGAAACGCCGAATTATACCCTTGTACGGTCGCGACGGAAAACGATCGCGCTCGAGGTGACCCGTGACGGTGAGGCGATCGTTCGCGCCCCGAACCGTTTCCCCAAGCGCGAGATCGACCGCTTTGTCGAAAAGCATGCGCTTTGGCTCGAAAAACACCTCGCCGCCGCTCAGGAGCGTCTCGCCCGCCGTCCGGAACCAACCCCCGAACAGGAGGCCGCCCTGCGCGCCCGCGCCCATGCCGAGCTGCCCCAAAAGCTCGCGGCCTACGCGGCGCAGATGGGGCTGCATCCCACCGGTATGCGCATCACCTCCGCGCGAACCCGGTTCGGCAGTTGCAGCGCTTCCAATCGCATTTGCTTTTCCTGGCGGCTGATGCAGTATCCCGACGCCGCTGTCGATTATGTCGTTGTACATGAACTCGCGCATATCCGCGAAAAAAACCACGGGCGCGCGTTTTATGCCCTCGTCGAGCAGTATCTGCCCGACTGGCGCGAACGCCGCGCGCTCCTGAAGGAGTAATTTCAAATCATGAAGAAAGCCGTCTTTTATCTACCCGCCGTCCTACTGACCGCCCTGTTTTGCGGATCGGCGCTTTCCGGCGGTTCCGAAACGATCCAAACCGCCGCGTGGTTCACGTTGCTGCTGCTCTGGTGCGGCGGCTTCCTGCTGTCCCGCCGGGTGATCTGGGGTGCTTTCTGCGGCGCTGCGCCCGGATTGCTGCTCATCTGGCAGGGAATGCATTCGTCCCGGCTGCTGTGCGCCGAATTGCCCATCGGGCTCGCGCTGCTGCTGTTCTTCATGTTTTGCGTCTGCGCCGTTTATCAAAAAAGCTGACAGGGGCTTGACCGGCTGCTGCACGACGGCTTATTTTGCCGCCGCGCAGCGGCTTTTTTGTGCTTACGGCGGGCAGTCACGCTCAAACGCGGATCACCCGCTGCACCCAACCGCTGTAAAAACGTTCTTCATGCGAAACGAGCAGCACCGTCCCGGGGAAACGGATCAGCGCGTCCTTCAGCGCTTCCTTTGCCGGGGCGTCCAAGTGGTTCGTCGGTTCGTCCAGGATCAGGAAGTTACAGGGGTGCAGCGTCAGCAGGCACAGCTTCACCTTGGCCTGTTCTCCGCCGCTCAGCGATCCGATCGGCTGCATGGCGTGTTGGCTCGAGATCCCGCATTGCGCGAGACGCTTTCGGATCGCCTTCATCGCCAGCTCCGGATAAGCGTCCGAAAGGAGCTGGACGGGGCTTCGCCCGCTGTCGCTCCAAATGAAATCCTGTTCAAAATATCCGCACGTTACCTGCTCCGAAAACTGGAACCGCCCTTTTAACACAGGAAGCTGCCCGAGCAGCGTCTTGAGCAGCGTTGACTTGCCGATCCCGTTAAAGCCGGTGATCGCGACCTTTTGCCCACCCTTTACGGCAAAATCAACATCCGATAGCACGGGATAATAATACCCGACTGCCAGACGGTCGACCGACAGGTGTTCCGTGCTGGTCAGCGGCAGCGCCGTGAAAGGGAACAGCGGCTTTGCCGCCGCCGTGTCGGGCGCTTCCAGCCGTTCCATGCGGTCAAGCTGCTTTTGCCGTCCCCGCGCCATTTTCGATTTCCGTCCGGCAAGGTTCCGCCGGATGAATTCCTCCGTGCGCTCGATCTCCCGCTGCTGCGCGGAATACCGGCGCATATGCTCCTCCCGCTGGAAGGTTTTCTTTTGCAGGAATTCCGAGTACGAGCCGTAATATTTGGCGATCTGCCCGCCGTCCACATCACAGATGCGGTTCGCGATCCGGTCGAGGAACGGGAAGTCGTGCGACACGACCATGTAAGCGTTTTCCAGCCCGGATAAACAGGCGGCGAGCCAGTCGACCTGTTCCCTGTCCAGAAAATTCGTCGGTTCGTCCAGCAGCAGGACGTCCGGCTTTTCGAGCAGCAGCTTTGCAAGGATCGCTTTGGCGCGCTGCCCGCCGCTCATTTGTCCGATTGGGCGTTCAAGCCCGACGGCGGACAGCCCCAGACCGGCCGCAGCCTGTTCGATCCGGGCGCCGATCGAATAAAAGTCCGCCCGCTCGAGCGCTTCCTGTATCCGGGCGGCGCGTTCCAGGGATCCCGGCTCCCCGCCTGCGGCCCGCTCGTAGAAGGCGAGCATTTCGCGTTCGCAGCGGTATAACGGCGCAAACGCCGACCGCAGGAATTCCCGCAGCGTCAGGCTTCG
The DNA here is from genome assembly GCA_910586105.1 of uncultured Eubacteriales bacterium. Classification (GTDB taxonomy): domain Bacteria; phylum Bacillota; class Clostridia; order Oscillospirales; family Butyricicoccaceae; genus QXXE01. The sequence continues at coordinate 25,575 of CAJUGU010000027.1, forward strand.
GTCGATCTCGGCGTATTGATCCAGATAGCCGATCGACGTATCCGCCTGCCAGATTACTGTTCCGGCGTCAGGAATCAGCCGATCCGTGCAGATCTTCAGCAGCGTGCTTTTTCCCGCCCCGTTCGGCCCGACAATGCCAACGTGTTCGCCCTTATGAAGCGTCAGCTCCGCGTCTCGATAAAGAAGATTTTCGCCAAAAGCGTGCGTTAACCCGTGTATTTCCAGTAAACCCATCGGTTTCCATTCCTTTCGTTGTGGCAATGATGCATCCATAAAAAATGGCAGAGGACTGACGCCGCGCAGGCGCGCAGCAGCCCTCTGCCTGTTCCTTCTTTGAGGTGAAGCGAAAAGCAAAAGGCTATGGACAAAACATTGCCCATAGCCTTTTGCTTCGGATTTTTACGCACGGGAAACAAGCAATAGCCATATCGGGCGGCGAACCGTCCTGCAATGGATACTGCGCAGTTTCCCGATGAAATCCGGAAGCATTTATATGCCCAGCTCTGTACAATGTTTCATCGGTTCGGATCGTACAGAGCTGGTTCTTTTCACACGTTTATCGGTTAAACGGAAATTCATGTTGAGCCTCCTTGGGGTTTAAGGGACCGCGGTATCTTTTAAGACAAAGCGGCCTGCTTCCTGACTATTTTTGTCACAACGGCTTCCTGACCCGACCTAACCAGATTCAGGCAGTTCCCAAAAGCCTTCTGCAGTTCCGTTGCAGTTGCAACGGCCAGAACAGGCGCCTCCTTCTCCGCAGTCCTGTCAGGACTGGCGCACATAACTGCCGCACATTTCCAGATCGTTCCCATAACGCCTGCGGTCTTCGACCTCCATCCCGCCAAGGCAGGGGATCAGCTTCAAAAAATACGGCCCGCCGGACACTTTGCCCGCGCTGACGCTGCCGTTTTCGATCGTCCATGCGACTTTGGAACCCTTAATGTAACTCACCGTGATATAATTCTGCGGCTGCTCATAACGAATATCCGCCGTGCCGTCTGCGGCGATCTCCATGCGGTATTCCGCCGCGGCTTCGGCCTCCTTTGTGTAAACGCCGCACACCGTCTCGCACAGCTCCGTGACTTCCCGCAGGTAGTCGGCAGCTTTGTGGAACCCCGGCGACACCTTTTCCAACGCCGCCTTTACATCGTGCAAAAAAACCTCAGGCACGCCGACATAGCCTTTCAGCGCCGTGGCATAATGGAAATGATCGGCCAGATCCTTGTATCCCAATGAAAAGCGCGCGTCGGAAGCGTACTGCCTCCAAAGATCGAAAGCCTGCTGATATTTTTCCGCCGCGACCAGCGAAACGATCTCATCATACAGTTCTTCCTGCGTATATTCCCGCTTTTTGCGGGCGGCTTTCGCCCGTTTGCTTGCCGCAGAGTTCAAAGCAAGGGAGACGGCCAGCGCTGCGACCGCAACAAACAGCACAGCAAATAAAAAGACCTCCATGTGAAACAGCCAACATCCTTTCTGGTTCCGTTATTTTTTCGGCGCCGCCCTATCCTCGCGTTTCCCGGGATCACGATTCCATTCGTCCTGGAAGATTGGCGGCGGAGCCTACCCGTCTCCGTCGGCGGCTCCGTTCCTAACTCCTTTTCTTTGCCTGTTTTCTTTATTATATATCATCAAAAATGCAATGTCAATTTGCATCTGCCGATGTTTTAACGATTTACAGGTTTTTTAGAGCTAAAACGCCAGGGTTTTCGTCCATTTGCCCTTGCCAGGCCGCCGGTTGTCCCGTATAATAGAAGCAGGGCCGAGCGATCCGGGCCGTGTTCCGGAAGGCGCAGCGCAAAAGGCGTTTGACCGCACCGCCCGGATCCCGCAAAACCGGGGGCCTGCCCGGTCCCCCATCCGAAGGAGGCACAACCCATGTTATTTTTAGGCTACCCCAAATGCACCACCTGCAAAAAAGCGCAGGCATGGCTTACGGAGCACGGCATCGAGGCCGAGATCCGCGACATTAAGGAAGATAACCCTTCCGAGGAAGAACTGCGGCGCTGGCACGCCCTGAGCGGCCTGCCGCTCAAACGCTTTTTTAACACCAGCGGCCAGCTGTACCGCTCGCTGGGGCTGAAGGACAAGCTCGCTGCAATGAGCGAGGACGAGCAGTTCGCCCTGCTCGCGTCGGACGGGATGCTCGTCAAACGTCCCCTGCTGGTCGGGGAGGGCGGCGTATGCCCCGGCTTCAAGGCGGAGGTCTGGGAAGCCCTGCGGTGACGCCGTCAATGGTGATCTTGCCCAGATTTTTGCACCTTTTTTTGTGCGAAGCGCCGTTTTTCCGTTTTTTTCCCTACGCCCCCTTGACAAAGCAAGCCGTTTTATTGTATCCTAGACGCAACAAGCAAATCTGTCTTGTGACTGGTGATGCAGGCAAGGCCAAACAACTGGGAGCCATTCCCGGTCGTTTGGCCTTTTTTAATTCTGAAAACCGGTATTTCTGGGCAAACTGCATTGGGATGCCGGTTTCACAAAGAAAGGGGAATACCAACATGAGAGTCTTTCCGTGCAGCCGTCCGGCGGACGCCTTCTTTTCGGGGCCGCAATGACTGCCAAAGCAGGAACGGGCGCCTATCGCATCCATCATGTGGTGAGCAACAATTTCGTCGCCGTTCTGGAGGACGGGCAGGAAGTCATCCTGCGCGGGCTGGGGATCGGCTTCAAAAAGCAGCCGGGCGATCTGGTCCCGGCGTCGCGGGTCGAAAAGGTCTATGACCTGCGGGATCCGGAACGGTCCAGCCGCCTGGTGCAGCTGCTGGCCGACGTCCCGTCCGAATTCCTCGACGTGAGTACGGCAATCGTCGAACGGGCCGAGAAAACGCTTGGAGGCAGGCTGAGCGAAAATATTTATATCACGCTCACCGACCATATCTGTTTCGCGATCGAACGCCTGCAAAACGGCGTTGCCTACCCCAATCACCTGCTTTGGGAGATCCACAGTTTCTACCCCGGCGAGTTCGCGCTCGGGGAACAGGCGCTGGATATCATCGAACAACAGCTCGGCTGCCGGCTGAGCGAGGACGAGGCGGGGTTCATCGCACTGCACATTGTCAATGCCGAGATCGACGGCAAAATGGCTGACATGATCCGCATCACCGAAACGGTCAGCAAGATCATTGACATCGTGCAGGGGTATTACGGCGTGCGGCTCGACCAGCAGTCGCTGGATTACGGGCGGTTCCTCACCCACCTGAAATTCCTTGGCCAGCGCATTACCCAGAACAAGTATACGGGGGACCGCGACCACGATTTTCAGACCATGCTCGCCCGCCGCTATCCGAACGACTACCGCTGCGCTGAGCAGATCAAAGAAGGGCTGCGCGAGCGCTTCGGCATCGTCCTTCCCGGCGAGGAGCTGACCTTCCTCACCATCCACCTGCATCGTCTGGCCCTTTCCATGGGGCTTTGCGAAAACGAGTAACAAAGGAGTAGTGTAATCATGAAAGACAAGATCTTTGGCGTTTTGCAGCGCGTAGGGCGTTCCTTCATGCTGCCGATCGCGATCCTGCCGGTCGCAGGTCTGTTCCTCGGCATCGGCGGCTCGTTCACCAACGAGACCATGCTGCAAACCTACGGCCTGATGGGGCTGATGGGCCCCGGCACCTTCATCAACGCAATCTTACAGGTGCTGAACGCCGCAGGCTCCATCGTCTTTGACAACCTGCCGATCATCTTCGCCATGGGCGTTGCCATCGGTATGGGCAAGCAGGAAAAGGAAGTTTCCGCGCTCGCCGCAGCGATCTCCTTCTTCGTCATGCACGCGACCATTGGCGCGATGCTCGCCGCCTTCGGCGCGCCCGACCTTTCCGGCGCGACGGCAAGCGTGGTCGGCATCAATTCGCTGCAAATGGGCGTTTTTGGCGGTATCCTCGTCGGCCTCGGCACGGCTGCGCTGCATAATAAATTTTACAAAATCCAGCTGCCGCAGGTGCTGTCCTTCTTCAGCGGCACCCGGTTCGTGCCGATCGTCTCCTCGGCGGTCTACCTCGTGGTCGGTATCGCCATGTATTATATCTGGCCGGTGATCCAGTCCGGGATCAACGCCCTTGGCGGGTTCGTGCTGGCCTCCGGCTATGCGGGCACCTGGCTTTATGGCTTCATTGAGCGCGCGCTCATCCCATTCGGCCTGCACCACGTGTTTTATATCCCCTTCTGGCAGACGGCGCTTGGCGGTACCGCGAACGTCGCGGGCTCGCTGGTGGAAGGCGCGCAGAACATTTTCTTTGCGGAGCTGGCCGTGCCCGGGATCGAGCACTTCTCCGTTTCCGCGACCCGCTTCATGGCCGGTAAGTTCCCGCTCATGATCTTTGGCCTGCCGGGCGCCGCCTTCGCGCTGTACCGCTGCGCAAAGCCGGAAAACCGCAAGGTCGTCGGCGGCCTGCTGCTCTCGGCGGCGCTGACCTCGATGCTCACCGGTATCACCGAACCGCTTGAATTCACCTTCCTGTTCGTCGCTCCGGTCATGTATGTGGTACACTGCGTTTTCGCGGGCGCTTCCTATATGATCATGCACATCCTGAATGTCGGCGTGGGCCTGACTTTCTCCGGTGGCTTGATCGACCTGACCCTGTTCGGCGTCATGCAGGGCAATGCAAAAACCAGCTGGCTATGGATCCCCGTGGTCGGCGCAATCTATTTCGCACTGTATTACGTCGTATTCTCGCTCATGATCACCAAATTCGATTATAAGACCCCGGGCCGTGACGACGCGGAGATCAAGCTGTATACCCGGAAGGACGTAGACGCCCGCAAGGAAGAGGGCGCTGGCGGCGGCGACGACGCGCTTTCCCGCCAGATCATGATGGGCCTTGGCGGCAAGGCGAACATTTCGGATGTGGACTGCTGCATCACCCGCCTGCGCTGCACCGTACACGACGCCAAGAAGGTCGACCAGCAGCTGCTGAAGGAGACCGGCGCTTCCGGCGTGATCTGCAAGGGTACCGGCGTGCAGGTCGTTTATGGCCCGCGCGTATCGGTCATTAAATCCGATCTCGAGGCGTTCCTTGCGTCGCCTGCCAGCGGCCGGGAGGCGGCCCCGGCTTCAGCCCCGGCGGCGGAAAGCGCGCCTTCCGGCAAGCCCTGCATAATCACAGCCCCGATTGCGGGCACGGTCATCCCGCTTGAGGAGATCGGCGACGGCGTCTTCTCCGAAAAGATGGTCGGCGAAGGCTTCGCGATCGAGCCGTCCAGCAATGAGGTCTATGCCCCTGCCGACTGTGAAGTCGCGACCGTTTTCGGCACCAAGCATGCGATCGGCCTGCTTACGGCCGACGGCGTCGAGCTGCTCATCCACATCGGTATCGACACCGTACAGCTCAACGGCGCGCCCTACACGATCAACGTGAAGGAGGGCGACAAGCTCCGGAAGGGCGACCTGATCGGCAGCTTCGACAGCAAGGCGATCGTAGACGCGGGGTATCGCACCGTGACGCCGGTCGTTGTCACGAACAGCGACGCGTATACGGGCTTCGAGCTGGTCAAGACCGGCGCTGCCGCAGTCGGCGACGACGTGCTGAAAATCAAATAAAGGAATCGGGTTTTACCTTCCATGCGCAGAAAAGCAGCCCTCCGGTTTTCCGGAGGGCTGCTTTTCTTGTGCGCTATGAAGCTGTGACCGTTCCGCAAACCGTTTCGCGGCATTCGCAATGCGGCTGCGCCGCGCTTACAGGGGTTCGCCGATCCCGTCCAGCACGGTCATCAGGTTTTGATACGAGGCTTCGCTCGCTGCGCCATAGAGCATTTGAAGCTCCCCGTCTTCGCATTCCAGGATCGCGGCCAGATTGTCCGGCGCATTCTGATAAAGCGTGATTTTCATGCCGCTGATCCATGGCCCAAACGAATACGGCAGCTGCGTCAGCCCGGCGCGGATTCGGGCCAGTTCGTCTTCGGTCAGCCAGAAGAAGTCGCAGGGGGCGAATTCGATCCCGATCACGGATTCGTAAGCAAGCGCCGCAGGCAAAAAGACGCTGACCGCAGGCGCGCAAAGCGCCCATTCTCCCTCGTCCTCCGATTCATAGACCGGCGGGTCGGGTAAACACAGGTCTTCCCGGCGGATACCCGCGCGGCATACGCCCTGGTTTTCGACCAACAGGGTCAGGTATTCGGAGCGTTGCAGCCATTCCCAACGCTGGAAATCCTCTGGCAGCATCCAGGTATCCTGTACATGGTGGAATGCAGCCGTCCGCCCTGCGGCGCGATAATATTCCTCCAAAACGGCTGGCAGTGCGCCAAACCGTTCTTTGAGCGCCGCAATATCTGCGTCGGCGTAGCCTTGCAGCTCCGAAACCCCATAAAGCGGCTTCAACGTTTCCCAAAAAGGTGCTGCCATTTTTCGATCCCCTCCATTTTTTAGTCGTCCGTTTCGATCGGGCACACGGTTTCCACAGCCGTGCGCGGAACATTGTGCCGCGCTGTTTTGGGCTGTGGGCGTTTTCAGCTGCGCTTGATCTTGCGCGACCGCTTGAGTCCCCGCCAAAAATCGATTTGTTCCCGTACCCATTCCAAATTGGATATGCGATCCAGCCATTGCTGATAAAATGCATCGAAGCTAGCCGCTACGAACCCGTAAGCGTCCGAATTGTCATAGTCGAAGACCTGCCCGCGCCGCTCGCCTGCGGTGACGATCCCAAAATCCCATTGGCACCCATGCGTCCCAAGGATGAAAAATCCGTTCAGCTCGCACCACTCGTATTCGGTTTCCGGCTTCTCATAAACGAAATACCGTTCGGGCGTCTTCTCATAGGCTTCGCGGGTCGCGATCGCATGCGCTTCAAGATCGTCCGGCTGCATCGGGCGCGGCGTGAACGGAACCGCAAGGCTGCGGCGGTATTCCTGCCGGTAGCATTCCGCCTGCGGCGAGTCGCTCTTCGCCAGCTTGGTCATAAAGGGATAGATCCCATAGTCGGGCCCGGCTCCGCCGTCGCCGACCTGTGTGATGAAATGAAAATATTCCTCCGGCAACCGGAAGCCGTATTTTTCTTCCACCCCGCGGACAAAAGACGCTTCCAGCGGCGGGTTCAGCTGGTAATGATGCGTTGAGGCCCCGAAGAGATCGAACTTTTGATCGATCCGCCGCGCCTGCGCGAGTACCCGGTCGATATCTTCCCGTTTCAGCATTTGAAACCTCCTTGTGGAAACGCCTACGTCCGTTCCCTTTTTCTTTAGGATATCATTTTCGGCTGCGTCCGTCAATAGGCGGGAGGATGCCGCCCAGAACGGCAAAATGCCTGCTCCAAGCATGAACCGGTTCGGAAACTTTCCAAACCGGTCTATGAGAGCGTCCCCGGTTGATCCCTTGCGCATCTGGGGGTGCTTTTTTCGAGACAGCCGGAGCTTTTGGAATGGTCATGGACTCCGGAAACAACGTCATTCCAACAGCCGCAGGATCTCGGGCGTCAGCTTTTCGCGCTGCTTTTTCGTGCAGGGCAACGGCGAGCTCTGCCCTGCACCCGCCCCTCGCCGGGGTGGCGTCCTACGCGGACAGCGGCAGGGCGATTCTGGCCAGCCCGACAGGGATCCCCTGTATCCTCATGTTCCAAACCATGGTCATGCACATCCCCAGTGCAAACAGGATACCGCCGGTCATGCTTAGGATCAGGGGCACAAAATCTTTCTTCTTCATGTTGAAAACCTCCGCAGCTTTATTATCAAGCAATATCTCGCTTGCTGACGCTATGATACCGCCCGGCTGTTTGCATATCGTTTATAAACTGGTTCAAAATCATTAAGATTTCAGCCCGCACAAAAAATTGCCGCTTATGGCCGGAAACGGTCATAAGCGGCAGTTTACTGTCTTCCGGAAGGAAGCTAACGCCTTCGGCGACAGCCGGTTCCCTATTTCAGTCCAGAGCGGGAGCCGATACGTGAGCCGCGTTCCAAGCCCGCGACGGGACAAAACCCGGCTGGCTCCGGTCAGCCGTCCTGCAGCGCCAGCCGTGAAATGCTCCGGAACTCCGAAAACAGCATTCCAACGGTCAGCAGCGTGACGATCAGGTCGGTCAGCGCAGGCGCAAGGAATACGCCGTCGACGCCTAACCCGCCGACCTGCGGCAGCACGAACACCAACGGGACAAACAGGAGAATTTGCCGCAGCAGTACCAGCGCGCTCGCCTTGGAAGCCTTCCCCAGCGCCTGCATCAACGTGATCGCCATAAGTACGAGCCCCAGGAAAATGTATGTGCTGAACAGGATCCGGAAGTTGACGACGCCCTGCCCGACGATGCCCGCATCCTGGATGAACCAGGACAGGATCGTGCCCGGCGCAAGCTGGATGGGGATATAAAAGAGCAGGCTCAGCACGGTCGCCCCCAAGATGAACACCTTCGTAAACTGCTTGACGCGCTCGTACTGCTTCGCCCCGAAATTGGCGCCCGCCGCAGGCTGGAAGCCCTGACCGACGCCCCACAGCGGGATCATGGTGAACGACTGGATGCTCAGCGCCGCGCCCAGCAGGATCTGCCAACGGTCGCCGCCGTACCGGGCGGCGGCGTTATAAAGGGCGGTCTGCTGTACCAGCGTCATGACCTGCATCAGCATTGCCGAAAACCCGACGCCAAGGATGCCCGGGATCAGCGACGGCTCCAGCCGGATCCCATGGATCCGGACGGTCCTGCTCTTCGCAAGGAAATACCAAAGGGTGATCGCTGCGGTGACGGCCTGCGAAAAGATCGTGGCATACGCCGCGCCTTCCACGCCCCGCCCGCCGGCGCGCAGCAGCACGATCAAAACCGGATCCAGAACGATGTTCAGCACCGCGCCCGTGCCGGTGATCAGCATGGCCTTTTTCAATATCCCCTCGCCGCGCAGGATCATATTGGCCGACTGCGCGAAGTTGACGAACAGCGATCCGGCGAACACGATCCGCAAATACCGCTCCGCAGTATCCAAGATCGCGCCCTCCGCGCCGCTCAGGGTCAGCAGCGGGCGGGTAAAAAGCATCCCGGCGACGGTCACGACGATCCCAAGGATCAGGTTCATCGCGATCAGGTTGCCCAGGATCCGGTCGACCGTCTTTTGATCCTTCCGCCCCAACGCGCGGGAAAGCACCGAGGCCGAGCCTACGCCGATCAGCGTGGCAATGCCCGTGTTGATGAGCGTGAACGGATAGGCTACGGAGACCGCGCCCATCGCGATCTCGTCAATCAGCTGGCCGACAAAGACGCGGTCCATGAAATTGTACAGCCCGACGACTACCATCCCTATGATCGCGGGGATGCTCAGCGAGAGCATCAGCCGGAATGGCGGATCGGTCAGCAATCTGGTTCGGGTATCGGTTTTCTGTTTCATGACAAAGGAACCTCCTTTTTATAGTTAGCATTCGCTAATACATTTCTAAAATACCAGACAGGCCTTCGGCGGTTGGCCCCATTTCGCCCATTTTCTCACGGTGGGAACGGCGGGATTTTGGCGGCATCCATTCCCAGCCTGCCGCGTGTCTCCGCTCCCCAGCCCCAGATGCTGGGCCATGGGCTTTGTACTTGCATATCGCATCCTCCCTCACATCGTTAGCGTTAGCTAACCCATGGTTTTATTTGCAGGCTGCCACCCGTTTGATGGGGATGGCAGCCTGTTTCACAGTCCTTTAGCGCACTGCGCCGCGTCCGGGTAAAAGACCGCCGAAAACCCGGCCCGGTTGTATTCTCCCAACAGGATCATGTATTTTTCAGCTTCTTCCCGGCTCATCCCGTGCCGGATCACTTCAAACATCCCCTCAAAATACGAGGTCGAGACAATGTGCAACAGGTTTTCGGTCATGGAAGGATCGACCTCGGTCGGACAGCCGACGGCTTCCATATATTTGAAGGTGTATCTCACTTCGATGCGCACCAGTTCGTCCACAAAGTTTTGGAACCGCGTGCCATAGGACGCGTCCAGCAGGAGCCGGAAGGCGTCCAGGTGGTCGTAGATATAGTCGAGCATCCGGCCCATTTCGCCTTCGGTATAACGCCCCATCTCCCGGCGCTGCGTTTCGGCGTCGAAGCGGTGGAAGGTCTCATGCACCCGGATAAAGGTTTCCATCATCTGGGTCAGCACAGGCTCGACAATCGCGCTGAACAACCCTTCCTTGTCCTTGAAACGCACATAGATCGAGTTGGTGCTCGTGCCCGCTGCCGCCGCAATGCTGCGCAGCGAAGCATCCGTATACCCTTTTTCGAGGAATTCCTCGGCCGCGTATTGCAGGATCCGTTCGGATACGCCCTCGATCTGTTTTGCCATTTCCGCGCCCTCTTTCATAACACCGTTTCATAACACTGTTATGAATATAGCATATTACCCGCCCCTTGTCAAGCGGTATTTTCCGTTTCCCGGAAAATTTCCCGGCTAAAGACCGATGGCGCGTGCTGGCGGCTCTGCGAACGGTCGGCGCTCTCTCGGCGGCTCCCACGCAAGGGAACGGGAGTATATCCGCTCACAGATGCTCTTTCCGGTCGTGAAGCGCCCGGGCGGGCAATCCATGCCGGTATGCCGCGTGGAACGTCAGACGTCCTTACACGCGAAAAAGGCTGCCGGCAAATTGATATGCTCCCTCTATGAAAGACAGTGAAATAACAAAACACTGTCATCATAGG
>CAJUGU010000028.1:0-2667 GCA_910586105.1 uncultured Eubacteriales bacterium
GCATGACCGCGTCAGATGCCGTCCAGACGCCGCTTTGGGCTTGTGAATACCGGTTCTAAATCATTATATCTGATGGTCTCAAGCGCCTTCCCGGCCCGCCTGTCAAGCGGCCCCATTGAGGACATTCGGTTGCAAAATCCATTGAAAACGGCAACAATAACTGTTTTTATCAGTCTCTTCGTTATAATGCACAAATTGGAACTCTCATTTTTGTGCTTGTTGACGATTTTTTCTCTCTACCGCCGATGAAATCCGTCGGTTTTCCACTGGATTTTTTTCAAGCGAAGCGGTATGATATATCCACAGCGCGGGCAGGAGAAACGCTCCGCCCGGCTGCATTGATCAGCCAAAATACAGATCCCTGAAAGGAGGGACAGGAAATGTTCCGTGAATTTTTCAACGGGCTCGTTGATGCGCACCTGTGCGACCTGACCCAGATGCAGCGCCGCATGCGCAGCCAGCGGAGAAAGTGATTCAAATAACCACCGACATCAGGAAGGAGGAACACAAAATGTTTCGTGAATTTTTTAATGGGCTTGTAGACGCGCGCATGGGCGATCTGACCCAGATGCAGCGCCGGATGCGCAAGCAGAAATAATGCGATCCCGCGCAACCAAAAACCGTAGCGTAAAAGCCCCCTTCGCGGCTGCGAAGGGGGCTTTGTTATAGCGTTTTGCCGTTTTCCGGTCGAGCGTTCCGGCTTTGGAGCGCTCCGCCGCCCGCGCCTGACGGCCGTCCGCGCGGCTTTTTTCATTCCAGCCGGATCGTCGTTCCGGCGATCTCGATCGATCCGACCGTCTCCGGGTCGACCGGTTCCGTAAGGATCCACTTAAACAGCATTTCGTCCCAGCCGCCGTCGGTCTCGTGCTCAATGCTGGAATACGGTTCCGCAATGCATACCGCGCCGTTTTTCAGATGCAGCCGCAGTTTCTCCTGTCCCAACCGGTCAATGCCGCCTTTCTGTTCGACCGTGATGCGCGCCATCGTTTCGGAAAGCGCGGCCTCCTTCAGCGGGGCCCCGCCAACCGTCTGCCCTTCAAACCGCGCGATGCGTTCCGCGACCGGCTGCGTCCGCACCGGGATCCGCCAATCGCCGGCGATCGTTTCCGATACATAGCTGCATTGCAGCCGCAGCGCAAGCCCGGAACCGATCTCCTCCGCGGTCACTCCGGCGAATTCGACCGTCTGCACGCCGTCCGCTTCCCATTTGCTCATCGTGAACGGCAAGCCGTCCCTGTTTACGAGCCGAAAGTCGACGCTGCCGCCCTCCGGCGGCATGCTGGCCGTCAGCTTCAGCCGTCCGTCTGCCAGTTCGCTGCTGTAGATCGTGACCCCCAGACCGGCGGGGACGCCTTCGCCGGGCGCGGCGATCCATTCGCCGACCGGCAGCCCTTCCAATGGATATTCCACCGGCTCCGTTTGGAAAACGGGTTCGATTTTCGTGAAGTGCAGCGAAAGCCCTTCAAAGCCCGCCGTCTCCGAAAGATCGAATTCGGCGCTAAGCAGCCAGCTCCGTTCCGTTTCGTCGTATTTCAGGAATCGCATGCCATATTTGCGGAACGAGCCCCAACCGCTGCCGGATCCTTCCCATTCCAGCTCCATATCGATCCAGTCGCAGCCAAGGCGGTCGGCTTCAACATCGCGCAGGGTGAACAGCAGTTCTACCGTCGCCGCGTCGTTGAACCCCGCAAGCGTGCGTATCTCGATCCCCCGATCGACCGCCGTTTCATCCTGATCCAAATATGCCGACTGCGGCATGCGCAGCCATTCCTGATAGCGTGCGATCAGGCTGGGCGTGAACGCCGCCAGCAGCAGCGCCGCAGCAGCCGCTGCCACGAGCATCGTGCGCCTTGCATATCGGCGCGGCCTTGCAGGCTCCGCCGCAAGCAGCGCCTGCGCCTGTTCCAATCCCCGGACGCGTTCCCACACGCCGTCCATGAAATTATGTTCCATCGTTTTCCCTCCTCATCCGGCGCAGCGTCTTGCGCGCCCGGTAGACTTCGACCCGGATCTGCACCTCGCTGCGCCCGGTCTGCGCCGCGATCTCGCGGTAGCTTTGTCCCTGCACGGCATACCGCCAGAGCGTGTCAAGCTGCCGCCCCGGGAGCGCCCGCATGAGCGCAAACGCTTCCTCGCAGCTTTCCTGCCGTTCATAGGATTCTTCCGGCGACGGGATCGCAGGGGCGTCCTCCGCGAGCTGCGCCGGGTCCTCCCCGCGCCTGCGCAGCCGGTCCAGGCATTTGTGCCGCAGGATCGCGAAAAGATAAGTCTTGAACGTGCAGCCGCCCCGGAAACGCGCGCGGCTGAAATAAAATTCGGCAAACGCATCCTGCGCGGCTTCTTCCGCAGCGAAACGGTCGCGCAGCAGCTTTTCTGCAAATGCGGTCGCGCCCGCCTGATAGGATTCGACCAGCGTTTCAAATGCGGCGTGGTCGTCCTCCTCGATCACGCGGCGCAATAATTCGGCTTCCTGCATCCGCCCCCTCCTTTCAAGTCTTTCTATTACTTAGTCGATCCCCGACGGGAAAATGTTACGCTTAAAATGCCGCCGCGTAGAAAAATTTTTTGCTTATCGGTATAACGCAGCGGCTCTTTTCCCAGCGCCGCAGACGACACAGGCGATGCGCAGCATCGCGGGTGTCCAGAGGGGCGGACGCGCCCCTTTGG
>CAJUGU010000028.1:2677-34876 GCA_910586105.1 uncultured Eubacteriales bacterium
TGCAGGGCAGAGCCCTGCCGCTCTCCGCGCAGGGGCGGGTGCCGAGCAAAGCCCTGCCGCTCCCCGCGCAGGGGCGGGTGAAACTTTTTTTGAAATCCGGAAATTTCAGCTTCCTTTCAGCGCCGGGATATATTATAATGAAAGAGTGACAGGTGTTGGAGGTCGTCGAAAATATGCGCATCCTGGTGATCGAAGATGAAAAACGGCTTGCCGACTCCCTCAAGGCGCTGCTGGAAGCCAAGGGCTTCTCGGTGGAGACCGCCTACGACGGGGAGACCGGCGCGGAATATGCGGAGCTTTGCATTTACGACCTGTTGATCCTGGACGTTATGATGCCCAAGCTCAACGGCTACGACCTCGCACGGCGGGTTCGCGCAAGGCGCTGCTCTGTGCCGATCCTCATGCTGACCGCACGGTCCGATGTGCTCGACCGCATCGAAGGGCTGAACGCAGGGGCGGATTATTATCTTGCGAAGCCATTCGATACCCGCGAGCTGCTGGCCTGCGTCAACGCCCTGCTCCGGCGGCAGGGACAGCAGGTCGACGCCCTTACCTTCGGGAACACCACGCTCGATATTGCCGAAGGCGCCCTTTCCTGCGGCGTGGAACATATCCGCCTTTCGGCGCGTGAATTCGACGTGATGCGCTTCCTGATGCAGGCAGGATCGCACAACCTCTCCAAGGAAGTCCTGCTCTCGCGGGTGTGGGGCTACGATTCCAACGCCGTCGAAAACCATGTCGAGGTCTACGTCGGCTTCCTGCGCAAGAAGCTCGCAAGCATTGGGTCCAATATCCGGATCGTCGCGATCCGCAAGCTCGGCTACCACCTCGAAACCAGCGACAGCCCCGATCCCTAGCGCTCCATCCGGTCGGGAATCGGATCAGGGCAGGGCTGCATATACCCGCGAACGCTGAAGATTGCCGTTTGCTTCGCCTGCGCGGCGGGCGCCGGGGCGCTGCCCCTGGGCCCCGGTCCTGCGCGGACAGCGCCAAAGGGACTCGTCCCTTTGGAATCCCTTTCTCGCCTGCGGGCGGGATCGGCGCAGTCAAAGCCGCTTCTGCGTGTGGCTTCGCCCCGCCAAACGGACGGCGGGACGAAGTGGCATGATCGGCAGAATTTTTGGAACGTGCGCATAAATCCGCACACGTTGATTCCATCCGTCCTTCCCCAGCGGCCTCCCGCGCCTGCGCGGAGCGGGCCGCCAGCCTGTGGGCGCGTCCGTTTTTACGGCGCGGTCGCACAGGGCAACGACATTCACAGCCGCTCCGCAGGGGGCCTCCCCCCTGCGCTGACAAAACTGCGGCGGAAAGGTTTGGTCATCATCATTATGGATATCTCCAACATCATCTCCCTGCTCAGCGGGACGGCGCTCTTCCTGTTCGGCATGTCCCTGATGGGCGACGGCTTGAAGAAGGTCGCCGGGAACCGGCTCGAGATCCTGCTTTATAAGCTGACGAGCACCCCCTGGAAGGGCATCCTGCTGGGTACCGGCGTGACCGCCGTCATCCAGTCGTCCTCCGCCACCTCGGCAATGGTGGTCGGCTTCGTCAATTCCGGCATGATGAAATTCCGCCAGTCCATCGGCATCATCCTCGGTTCGATCCTCGGTACCAGCATCACCGGCTGGGTCATCTGCCTTTCCAGCCTGAGCGGCGGGGGCGGTTGGGTCAAACTGCTTTCCACAGCCACGATTACCGGCGTGGTCTCGATCGTCGGCATCATCCTGCGGATGTTCAGCAAAAAGCAAAGCCATATCCATACCGGCGACATCATGCTCGGCTTTGCCGTGCTGATGTTCGGCATGAGCGCCATGAGCGGCTCGGTCGCCCCGCTGACCGAAAGCGAAGGCTTCGTCAGCGTGCTGACCGTGTTCTCCAATCCCCTGCTCGGCATCCTGGCCGGCGCGCTGTTCACCTGCATCCTGCAAAGCGCTTCCGCTACGGTCGGTATCTTGCAGGCGCTCGCCATCACCGGAGCGATCGATTTCTCGACCGCCTTCCCGCTCATCATGGGTATCGCCATCGGTTCCGCCGTGCCGGTGCTCCTGTCTGCCCTCGGCGCAAATGCCGACGGCAAACGTACCTCCTGCGTTTACCTGCTGACGAATATTTTCGGCTCCATCCTCTGCGGCTGCGTGTTCTATGCGGTAAACGCCGCGCACCCCTTCTCCTTCCTGCACCTCACCATGACGACCTGGACGATCGCCCTGCTGAACACCACCTTCCGGCTCGTCACCGTGCTGGCCCTCTGGCCGCTGATCGGCGTGCTGGAAAAGGTCACCTGCAAGCTGGTCAAGGATCGGCCCGCTTCCGGGACCGAAAAGAAGAAGAACGGCCAGATCCAGCCCGAAGACCGCTTCCTCCCCTATCCGCCGCTTGCGATCTCGCAGTGCCGCGAGTTCATCATCGCGATGGCGGCGGGCGCGCGTAACAGCGTGTTCGCGGCGCTCGAGCTGACGCACAGCTACAGCAGCGAGGGGTACCGCCGGGTCGAAGCGCTGGAAAAGGAATCCGACCGCTACGAGGACGGCATCGGCACCTACCTCATGAAGATCACGCGCCGTGAGCTGAACAGCTCCCAGAACGCGGAAGTCTCCGAATTTTTTCACACCCTGCCGGATTTTGAACGCATCTCCGACCACGCGCTGAATATCGCGGAAACAGCGCAGGAAATCCACCAGAAGGGCATTACATACTCCGAAAACGCATGCCGTGAGCTCCAGGTCATCGGGGCTGCGGTCGCGGATATCGTTTCGATCACAGTCGACGCGTTTTCCCGCAACGACGCGCGGCTCGCCTCCCATGTCGAACCGCTCGAACAGGTCATCGACGAACTGTGCAGCCAGCTCAAACAGAACCATGTTACGCGCTTGCAGTGCAGCGAATGCTCGTTGGAACAGGGTTTCACCTTCAACAACCTGCTGGTCGATTACGAACGCATTTCCGACCACTGCTCCAACATCGCGCTGGCGCTGTTGGAGGTCAAGGCGGACGCCTTCAACACCCACGAGTATATGAAGAAGCTCGAAGACGCAAAACAGGCGTCCTTCGACCGCCATTTTCAGGAATACCTCGAAAAATATGCATTATAATCTTCCGCAACGCCCGCGCCGCAGGATCCAATGCCACGGCGCGGGCCTTGTCTGCCCGCAGGGGGGCTGCCGTGACGGCGGGACGCAATCTCCCGGCAAGGAACGCCTGCGTGCCAGGCCGTGAACCGTATTTTGAACCGTATCCCGATCCGCCGAACCCGTAAAAGGAGGGCCCCGCATGATCCGCCGCCTGCGCATCAAATTCGTTTGTATCAATATGGCCATCGTCGTCCTGATGCTGTGCCTGATCCTTGGCACCGTGCTCCATTTCACCCAACGCAACGCCGAGCGTGAAAGCATCCGCATGATGCAGGCGGCGGCGCTCGCCCCGCGTCCGCCCGAGCTGCCGAACGCACCGGCGGGCCGGATGCGTCTGCCCTGTTTCACCGTCCGGCAACTGCCCGACGGCAGCCTTTCCGCCTCTGGCAGCGATTTCTTCGATCTTACCGGGCAGGATACCTTGGCGGAGCTGTACGCGAAAGCCTCCGCTTCCGACGCGCTGACCGGAATCCTCCCGGATCACGGCCTGCGTTATCTGCGCGTCGGCACGCCGGAGGGCTCCTGCATCGTGTTTGCCGATATCACGAATGAACAGGCGTCCCAGCGCGGGCTGCTGCGCTCCTGCCTGTTGATCGGCGGGGCCGGAACGGCAGGGTTCTTCGTTATCAGCGTCCTGCTGTCTTTTTGGGCGGTCATACCGGTCGAATCCGCCTGGAAGCAGCAGCGGCAATTCGTTTCGGATGCGTCGCACGAGCTCAAGACCCCGTTGACCGTGATCCTGACGAACGCCGAATTGCTGCACGACCACAGCGCGCCGCAAGCGGCGCGGGAGCAGTTCGTGGATAACATCCTTGTGATGTCCCGGCAGATGCGGGCGCTGATCGAAAACCTGCTCGATCTGGCCCGGATCGACAACGGCGCGACCAGGCAAACCGTCGGCACGGTCGACCTCAGCCACGTGACCGCGAGCGCGCTGCTGCCCTTTGAACCGGTTTGCTTTGAAAAAGGGTTGACGTTATCCGAACGAGTCGAGGAAGGGATCCTTATCCGGGGGAGCGAGGCCCGCCTGAAGCAGGTGGTCGAGATCTTTTTGGATAACGCGCAAAAATATGCCGCGCCGCAGGGCGAGATCGCTGTGACCCTGAAACGCAGCGGCAAAGGACACTGCCTGTTGTCGGTCGCAAACCCCGGCGAAACGCTTTCGCCGCGGCAGCTCCGCGATATCTTTAAACGGTTTTACCGCGCCGATGAAGCGCGCAGCCGCGACGGCAGTTATGGGTTGGGGTTGTCCATCGCGGAAGCCGTCGTGAAGCAGCACCGCGGGCGCGTCTGGGCGGAAAGCACGAACGGTGTGAATACGTTTTTCGTTTCATTTCCGACGCTTCCGCGTGATGAAACTGTGTCAAAATAAAGAAAAAACGCTGTGCAGGATGCCCGATCGCGACAGTCTGCACAGCGCTTTTGCTTTGCGGCAGGAATGGTTTTTTTTGAGCCTTTGGCCGTAAAGCCCTTCGGCGAATGCGTCGGAATCACGCGGGCGTTCATCCGGGGCTTGCGTCCCCCGTCCCGCCCGCAGGCGAACATGGGAGTCCAGAGGGGTTAGCCCCTCTGGCGCCGTCCGCGCAGGACTATAGCGCTCCCGCTCAGCGAACGCCCTCCCTCACGGCTGCGTGCGATCAAACACGCGTTCCACCCGCGTACATTTCCCCGTCTGCAAATCGATGTCAAACACCGCGCCGGACAAGGCGCATTCCCCTTCCGCCGGTCGGAAGCGCTCGGTCAGGTCGCCCCGGAACATTGCCACCGACTGCTTCGGATCGACCCCCAGCACCGACCAGATCGGCCCGGTCATCCCGATATCCGTGAGATACCCGGAGCCCTGCGGGTTGACCCGCTCGTCCGCCGTCTGTACATGCGTATGCGTGCCCCATACCGCCGCGCAGCGCCCGTCCAGGTAATACCCCATGGCGAGCTTTTCCGACGTTGCGCCCGCGTGCATCTCGCACACGGCCAGATCGTATTTTCCCCCCAGCGACCGTAAAATACGGTCTGCGGCAAGGAATGGGTTGTCCGGCCCGAAATCCATCTCGCACCGCCCGATCAGGTTGAGCACCAGCAGCCGGTATCCGCAGCAATCATACACGCCATAGCCTTCCCCGGGAGCCTGCGGCGCCAGATTGGCTGGACGCAGCACATACCGGTTATCCTCCAGATAAGAAACGATCTGCCGCCGGTTCCAAACATGGTTGCCAAGCGTGAGTACGTCCGCCCCCGCTGCAAAAATACGATCCGCCTGTTCGGGCAGGATGCCGGTCATGGACGCGTTTTCCCCGTTCACTACCGTAAAATCCACGCCGTAATACCGTTTGACCGGCCGCAGCCGCTTTTCCAGGGCGCGCAGCCCCGGCTCCCCTACGATATCGCCTACCGCTAACAGTTTCATCCCTGACGCTCCCTTCCTGATGCAGACCCTTTGACGGCGCCGGCCCGCCGCCCATCAAAAAAGGACGGCGCGGTCCCCCTGCGCCTGCCCGGCAGTTCCTTCGCCGCCGGGCAAACGTCTGTTTTCCATGCAACCGGCTTAGCCGAACAGCGGCGAGACCGAACGCTCTTCATAGATCCGCGCGATCGCCTCCGCAAGGACGGGCGCGACCGACAGGGTACGGATTTTCGGGATCCGTTTTTCCGCTTGCAGGGGGATGTTGTCCAAGATCGTCAGCTCCCGGATCGGGCTTTTTTCGATCAGCTCGATCGCCTGCCCGGAGAGGACGCCGTGCGTCGCACAGGCATAGATTTCGGACGCGCCGCCCTTTTCGACCAGCGCCTCAGCGGCGTGGCAGAGCGTGCCCGCCGTGTCGATCAGGTCGTCAATGATCACGACCTTTTTATCGCGCACATCGCCAATGATGTTCATGACCTCGGAAACGTTCGCCTTGGGGCGGCGCTTGTCAATGATCGCCAGCGGCAGGTCGAGCTTTTCGGCGAACTTACGCGCGCGGTTGACCGAGCCCAGATCGGGCGAAACGATCACCATATCGTCCCGCCCAACGCCAAACTGCTCGGCCAGCGCGGGAATCAGTACGGCCGAACCATGCATATTATCCACCGGGATATTGAAGAAGCCCTGAATCTGCGCGGCGTGCAGGTCCATCGTCAGGACGCGGTCCGCGCCGGCGGTCGCGATCATGTCCGCGACCAGCTTGGCGGAAATCGGGTCGCGCGCCTTGCTCTTGCGGTCCTGACGCGCGTAGCCGAAATACGGCATGACCGCCGTGATGCGTCCTGCCGACGCGCGGCGGCAGCAGTCGATCATAATCAACAGCTCCATCAGATGGTCGTTGACCGGTACGCAGGTCGATTGTACCAGAAACACATCCGAGCCGCGCACGGTCTCGCTGATCGAAACCGAGGTCTCCCCGTCCGAAAACGTGGAAACGGTCGCATTGCCCAGCCGCAGCCCCAGGGCAGACGCAATGCTTTCCGCAAGCGCCGGGTTCGAGTTGCCGGAAAAAATCTTGATATTGTTGCCATGAGCGATCATTTTAAAATACCCCCTGAATGGTATGTTTTCACAGTTTCATCCTGCCGAAAGGCGTGGCCTTATTCCTTGCCGTGCGCCGCGCGGCGGCGGTCATTCCAGCCCTCGTAAACCGTCTGGCGGGAGCGGGCGACGGCGAGCGCGCCGTCCGGCACATCCTTCGTGACCGTCGTACCGGCGGCGGTGAAGACCCGATCGCCCAGGCTGACCGGCGAGACCAGATTGGTGTTGCACCCAATAAAGCAGTCGTCTCCAATGACGGTCTGGTATTTGTTGTAGCCGTCGTAGTTGACGACGACGGTGCCGCAGCCGAAGTTCACCCGCTCGCCGACCTGCGCGTCGCCGATATACGTGAGGTGGGAGACCTTCGTGCCGTCGCCGATCTGCGCCTTTTTCAGCTCGACGAAATCGCCGATCCGGGTATGGTCGCCGACCTTGCAGCCGGGGCGCACATAAGCGAACGGGCCGACCGTCGCCTGACAGCCGATCTCGCTTTCATAGACCTGCGAGCTGTTCACCGTCGTGCCCGCGCCGATCGACGCCTTTTCCAGGATCGTGTTCGGGCCGATCACCGCGCCTTCCGCGACGCGGCAGCCCTCCCGGATCAGGCAGCCCGGCAGCAGCACCGCGCCCGGGGCAATGTCGGCGTCCGGCGCGATATAGGTGCTTTCCGGCGCGAAGATCTGCACGCCCTTTTGCATCAGCCCCAGGTTGATCCGCTCGGTCAGGCGCTTCTGCGCCTGATATGCGGCGGCGGCGTCCGCGACCTCGACCGCGTCGGGCGCCTGCGCCGCGCCGACCGCTTCGCCGCATGCAGCCGCCGCTTCCACCAGCCGCTGGAAGCTCTCCGGCGCGATGGCCAGCGCTTCCCGGAACGCCTGCGGGGTAAAGATCGCCGTGCGCAGGACGCGTTCGCCGTTCCCGTGAATGACGCTGGCGATCTCGCCGTCTGCGCCGCGCACTGCGGCAAGGCCGTCCGCAGTCTCCCCGGCAAGCAGGAGCGTGACGCCGCTGCCCACCGCAAAATGCGTCTCAGCCAGACGGCGGTAATCGTCTTCGGTCAGTTCCGGGCAGGGCGCGCACACCAGAAGCACCGCGTCCACGCCTTCCGCCAGCGGCAGGAGCGCCTCCCGCGTGAAGGGGGCGAACACCGGTTCCCCGCATTCCGGCGGAAGGCTCCGCCGCACCCAATCCCCGGCCGTGTCAAATAAAACCCTGTGGGAAAATATGCCGCCCGGTCCGCCGGGCAGGACGGTCGCTATCTTATCCATCTTCTCGTTCCATCCATTCCTTGAGGATTCGCCTGTTCAGGCATCATAAATCATTACACCATCCATTATACATGAAAATTCTCGAAATTGCATCTACAAATGAGAGAAAATTTTACTGCATCTTGCGTCCGGTCTGGTAAAAGGGTATAATAGACAGGGATCCGGTCGGGAAATCACGGGAAATCACAGCCGCGCCCGAAAGGATCGAAACGGAGGATCGACCAAATGCCAACACCAAGTTTAGCCCGTCTGCTGCTCCCTGAGGGCGAGTACCGGGTCGTCCGCTGCGACGTGGCCGACAAGTTGCTCGGCTGCGCCGACGGCGACGGCGCGCTGTTATATCTGTATACCCTGCGCCACGGCGCTTCGGCGGATGGAGCCGCCGCCATGCGCACGCTGGGATTTTCCAAAGAACGTTACGACCGGGCGCTGTTCACGCTCACTTCGCTGACGCTGTCCGCCCAGCCGGAGGAGCCGCAGAAGGAGACGGCCCCCGCTTATACCACCCACGAGCTGCGGGACGCCCGTGGCAGCGACCACCGCTTTTCCGCCGTCTGCGAGGAGGTCGAACGGCTGCTCGGCAAGACGCTGACCGACGCGCAGCTCCGGTCGCTGTTCACCGTCTACGACTATCTGGGGCTCCCGGCAGACGTCATCATGGAGCTGCTGGTCTTCCTGAAGCAGGAAAACGGGGCGGTCAAAATGTCCGATATCCGGCGCGAGGCCAGCCGTTGGGCGGACATGGGACTATATACGGCGGAGGCCGCGCAGGATTATCTGGCGCGCCGCGATACCGAACGCCCATTGACCGAGGCGATGTTCGCCGCTCTGGGCGCCGAGCCGCGCCAGCCGAAGGCGATGGAAAAGCGGCTGATCTCTTACGCCGTCGCGCACGGCTTTCCGCCCGAGGCGATGGAACTGGCGGTGCGGCGCACCACGCGCACGCTGGACAAATTCAGCGCCGACTATGTGCGCAAGATCTTGATGGACTGGGATTCCAAGGGGATCCATACCGTCGCGGAGATCACCGCGCTTGAACCGGAAAACGAAAAGAAAGCCAACGCGGCGCAGGCTGCCGCCTTCTCCCCGCCGAACCCGGAAGCGATCAGCGATTGGGAAAAGGAGTGGCTTGAAGAAGTCAAACGCTATCAGGAGGGCAAAGAATGACCTTTCAAAAGGAGATCCTTTCCGAAGTGCTGCGCGACCTCGAACGGACGCGCGCCGTGCATGAGGCCGAGCTGCTCGCGCGGCGGCAGGAGGCTTACGAACGCGCGCCGCGCATCCGGCAGATCGACGCCGAACTGCAATCGACTGCGGCGTCGGTCATCCGCAGCGCGCTGGAATCGGGCGAGGATCCGGCGGCGGCGATCGCCGCCCTTCGCGAGCGCAACCTTACCCTTCAGGAGGAACGCCGCCGGATCTTGCAGTCCCTTAGCCTGCCGGGGGACTATCTTTCCATCCGGTATGACTGCCCGGCCTGTTCGGATCAGGGGTATCTGGGCAGCAGGCCCTGCGAATGCCTGAAAGCGCGGTACGTGAAAAAGCTGACCGAACAGCTTTCGACCGTGCTGCCGATCCAGGATCAGAACTTTGAGGCCTTCCGGCTGGATTATTACCCGGAAACGCCCGATGGACGGATCGGGATGTCGCCGCGCGCGTGCATGGAGATGAATTTTAATAAGTGTAAGCGTTATGCAGAAGGCTTTACGCGCAGCTCCGGCAACCTGCTGCTGTACGGCTCCGCCGGATTGGGCAAGACCTTCCTTTCGACCAGCATCGCGAAGGTGGTTTCGGAACGCGGCTTTTCGGTCGCCTACGATACCGCGATCAATATCCTTGCGAGCTATGAGACCGCCAAATTCGGCGGCGGCGACCTCGGCGAAGCAAAAGCCGCGATCCGCCGCTGCGAAGCCGCCGATCTGTTGATCATGGACGACCTTGGCACCGAACTTCGGACCGCGTTCACGACCTCGGTTTTTTACCATCTGCTCAACACCCGCCTGATGTCCCACCGGCCCATGATCATCAACACGAACCTCCTGCCGGACAGCTACGAGGAAAAGTATTCGCCTGCGATCGCCTCGCGTCTGCTGGGTGAGTTCGCGCCGCTGCGCTTCCTCGGGGAGGATATCCGCCAGCGGAAACGGCGCGAAGCGCCGCGCTTTTGAGTTTGGGATTCCGTTTGACGTCGCCTTCCGCCAAATGCGCCGCGCGGCTCGTTTGCGCTGACTTTAATACCCAATATCCTCGCATCGGGAAATCCGGCGCCGCAAGGATCCAAACGGTATCGCATTGCTTCCATCTGTCGTAAACTTCAGACAGGTTTTGCTCCGCTTTTTCAAAAAATCCGTCCCGCGCCATACGTTCTAACTGTTTTTCGCCGAAACATATTGCTGATAGCTCTGGAACCGGCGGATCGGTTCCGCATCGGCACAATATCCGCATTTCATAACATCCCTCCCGGATGGCAATGCCTTCCGAAAAACAGCTTATCCGGAAGCCCCGGATCACATGGATCCGCCCGTTTGCTTCCAGTATAACCATAGCCCCGCCGCTCTATAGCTTTCATTTGACGGATCATTCCCGGATCTTGGTAAACACGCCCGCCAGGGACGGCGGCTTCCGCCTGCGCCCTATGCCGCTCTATAGGGCGCAGGCGAATGCTGCACACTCCATTTTTGCAAAAAAGCCGCCGGCAATGAACTGCCAACGGCTTTTTAATTACTTGCGTCCACCCATTGATAAGCCGCAAAAGCTTTTATTTCGCCTTCTCCAATTTGGAAATACGGTTCCACACTTCGGCATAGCAAGCCTTATTCGCGGCCTCCCATTCTTCCATGGAGTCCCGCAGCTCTTCAATGCTTTCCTTTATGCGCAAGCGTCTCCAAAAGATGCTGGCGCCCTTCGGCAACTCCCTTGCTATCGGGAATGATGTCGGTTTCCAGTTTCAGCGCAATACTGCGCAGCTTTTCGCCTTGCTTTTCCTGCGCGGCTTTCATGTCGGCAACAGAAGGTTTCCAGCTTTTTGAATCCTTTTTCGGCACGGTAGCCGCTGCTGAACGATCGCTTCTGCGCAGCGGCTTTTCCCGGCTCGCCGCACAGTCCGCCGCCCCTTTAAGCAAGCGTGAGCACCGCCCCCTCGCCTTCCGGCTCCGCCGTCATGCGCAGGCCGTCCTGCTCCTCCAAAACGGCCAGATAGTTCGCCTCCACAAAGCCTTCTGCATCCTCGCCGTCCTCCAGCGCGTTTCGCGTGCCCTTGACCGTGATCTTGCCGCTGTAGTCCTCCCCATCGCTGCCGCTGATCGTAAATTCGATCTCGGCCTCCAAACTGACTTCCGCCCCATCCCAGGGCGACCAGAACAAGCGGCTGCCCTCCGGCACGGTCAGCGTCTTACCGGTCGGGTACTCGGTCCCGTCATGGTCGTCGAACCCGATCAGCAGCCCCGCGCTGCACGAAGCCTCGATCTGCCCATGCGGCAGATCGAACCGGAACGGGAACGCCGGATACTGCGAGCTCATCAAAGGGATGAATCCCCACGAAACGACCTCCGACATGGCCGCCTTCGCAGGCTCCGTCCCCGCCGCGGACTCCGCGTCCCGGCCCGCGCAGCCCGTGAAAACGGCTGCTAAAATCAGGATCCCACACGCCCATTTTTTCATATATAACGCCTCCCCGACAGGCAAAATGACTTTTTTCAATCCTATTATAGCATATTTTCCCGTCTTCGCAACCCCTTCAATTTTTTGTAAAGATTTTGTTGCAGAACCTTAACCGTTCGTTTAAAGTTTATTCACACATTCGCCCGGCAAATGCGGTATACTAAATCCATCAAAGAGATGCACCCTCTTTGATCCCCTTATTACCAAACTTTCTTTATTACTCTTTTACCCCCCTTTTATTTGTGAAAATGACAGGAAGGCTCCAGCCGTTTGGCTGGGGCTTTCCTGTTTTTCCGTCCGCGATTTTCCGCTTGCCATTTTTCATCGGGCATACTATAATATAGGGAAAGACATTTTTTGCCGTTTTCTGGGGGTAACGAACCTTATGCTGACCTTAGTCCATATCGCCGACCTGCATCTCGGCTCCGAATATTCCTTCTTGCCCGCGGATAAGGCCGCCGTCTGCCGCGAAATGCAATTCAAGCTGCTTGAACGCATCCTTGACCACGCCAGCGACATCAGCGCCGAGGTCATCCTGATCGCCGGGGATCTTTTCGACTCCCCGACCCCTGCCGTCAGTACCTCCTCCCGCGCCTTCGGCCTGCTCGCCAAGTCGTGCTGCCCCGTCCTGATCTCCCCCGGCAACCACGACTACCTTTGCCCCAAAAGCCCTTACCTTTCCATGGAACTGCCAAAAAATGTGTTCGTGTTCCAGTCTACCCGCCTGACCCCCTATTTCCTGCACGCGGATACGGTGATCTGGGGCGCGGCCTTTACTTCGGCGAACGCCTTCATCCCCTTCGACGCGCCGCTCGATCCCCAACGCCATTTAAATGTGCTCTCCGTCCATGGCGACCTCAAAGGCACCAGCGGCTACAACCCGGTAGACTCCGCCCAGCTCGCCGATTCCGAATTCGATTACGCCGCCTTCGGACACAACCATACCTTTTCCGGGCTGCGCCGCGCCGGGCACACCGTTTATGCCTGCACCGGCTGTACGATGGGCCTTTCCACCGCCGACACTGGCGACAAGGGCTTCCTCTCGGGCGCGGTCGACAAAGACGGCGCCAGCCTGCGCTTCCACCGTCCCAACGCGGTACGGTTCGAGGATATCGACATCCCGATCAGCCAGATCACCGAGGATCACGAGCTTGCCGCCCTCGTCCGCGACCATCTGCCCGAGGAATGCCAGCGCGTCTGCGCCACCCTCTCCCTGATCGGCGAACGCAAATACGAGCCCGACCTTGAAGGGCTCGAAAACGCCCTCAGCCAGCTTTTCTTCCATTGCTTCATCCGCGACCGCTCACACGTCCGCCGCGACCCGTGGGACTACCTCGACCGCGACGACCTGCTGGGCGCCGTCACCCGCCGCTATCGCACGATGCTCAGTTCGGCCGGGAACCAGATCGAACAGGCCCGCCTGCTCCGTTCCCTTGGCTACGCGCTGGCAGCGCTCGAGGGCGAGACCGAGCTTCCCGAATAAAGCCCCGTCGGCCCCTTCCCGGCGGGGGCTTTTTTGCCCCTTCCGCCCGCCGGATACCGCAGAAAACGCTCAGCACACACCGCTCCCGACTGCCAGCCGCCCTTCGGCTGGATTTCCCGCCCCTTCCCAAATTCACAAAATATTCATGTTATTTCGCTTGACTTCTTGCGGCATTGGTGGTAAATTAGTTTTAGCACTCGAGGAGACAGAGTGCTAAGCCCGGACGGATCGTCCAGCGCTTTCCGAATCCTCAGCAAGGAGGCGGTTCCCTATGGAGCTTTCCGAACGCAAAAAGCAGATCCTGAAGGCGATCATTGGCGAATATGTGCTGACCGCCGAGCCGGTCGGTTCCAAAACGCTTGCCGCAATGCCGGGCGTGGCCTATTCCCCGGCAACCATCCGCAACGAAATGAGCGAGCTGGAAGAAATGGGCTATCTTGAAAAACCGCACACGTCCGCCGGGCGCATCCCGTCCCCGTCGGGCTACCGCCTGTATGTCGACGAACTGATGGGCAGCACGCCCGTGCCGACGGCGAAGGACGACGACGCCCTTTCCCGGATGACCCAGCTCAAGGTCAAGGAGCTCGACCGGCTGATTCAGGAGGCCGGGCGGCTGATCTCCACACTGACCGATTATACCGCCGTCGCGGTCACGCCTTCGCGCAGCCGCACGGTGATCCGGCGTTTCGAACTGATCGCGATCGACGAGCAAAATTTCGTGATCGTCGTCGTCACGGCTACCGGCGAGGTCAAGAACAAGCTGACCCGCGCCAGCGTCCCCGTCACGAAAGACGAAGCCGAGCTGCTGAGTTACGTGCTCAACCAGACGCTGACCGGCATCCCGATCGAGGAGATCACCGCCGAACGCTTCGACATCGTCCGCCGCGCCGCCGGTCTTTCCGCCCTGCTCGCGCCGGTCGCCGAATATGTCGCCGAGCTGATCGAGGAGCTCGGCCACCAAAAGGTCTATCTCGAAGGGACGAGCAAACTGCTCCGCTTCCCCGAATACGCCGACACCGCCAAGGCGGGCGCGCTGCTCGATTATATGTCGGACAGCGGACGGCTGCTGCCCATGGCCCCGCCGAAAAACGGCGTCCAGTTCTTCATCGGTCCGGAAAACGGCGAAAACCCGCTTTCGGACGCTTCCATGATCTACGCAAAGTATGAGATCGGCGAGCTGGGACAGGGCATGATCGGCATCGTCGGCCCCACGCGGATGGATTACGCGGCGCTCTCCGCGCGGCTTTCCCATTTCGCTGAAGGGCTCAACAAGCTGATCGCGGCCACCTTCCTCGACGGCCCCGACAAGCAGGACGCGCCCGAATAGCGCATAAACAGGTTTACAATATCACAATAATAGAGGTAACGCGCATGATGTCTAAAAAAAAGGCTCCCAATAGGGAGGAGGAAACAGCCGTAGAGACGGCTGCGGAAGAAATCGAAGAAACGGCGGCGGAAACCGAAGACGCTGCGCCGGAAGAAGCGGCCCACGCTGAAACCGCTGCGGACGACAGTTTGCAGGCCCGTTACGACGACCTGAACGACCGGTTCCTGCGCATGGCTGCGGAGTATGAAAACTTCCGCAAGCGCAGCCAGCGCGAACGGGAAAGCGTCCATTCGGACGCGGTCGCATTCGCCGTGAAGGCGCTGCTGCCGACCGTCGACAATCTGGAACGGGCGCTCAAGGCCGAAACCGCGGACGCCGAATACAAAAAAGGCGTTGAAATGACCTTCCAGCAGCTGTTGGAAGCGTTCAAGGGCCTTGGGGTCGCGCCGATCGAGGCCGCGTCCGGCGCAGCCTTCGACCCGAACCTGCATGACGCGGTCATGCACATCGAAGACGAAGCCTTCGGCGAAAACCAGATCGCAGAGGTCTTCCAGCAGGGGTTTGCGATCGGCGACAAGGTCATCCGTCACGCAATGGTCAAGGTCGCGAACTGACCGCAGCCCCGCCCCCTGCACCGGCGGAGGCGGGAAAGGATCCCCCTTTCCCGTTCCGCGCGCGGCTCCCCGCGAGCCGCTTTGAAACCGTTATTAAAACATCTGAAATAAAGGAGATCATGAATCATGGGTAAGATCATTGGCATCGATTTAGGTACAACAAACAGCTGCGTATCCGTAATGGAAGGCGGCGAAGCCGTTGTGATCGCAAACGCGGAAGGCGCGCGCACAACCCCTTCCGTCGTCGCATTCTCCAAGACCGGCGAACGGATGGTCGGTCAGGTCGCGAAGCGTCAGGCCGTCACCAACGCCGACCGCACGATCGCTTCGATCAAGCGCCATATGGGGTCCGATTACCGTGTTTCCATCGACGATAAGAAGTATTCCCCGCAGGAAGTTTCCGCAATGATCCTTCAAAAGCTGAAGGCGGATGCGGAAGCCTATATCGGTTCCACCGTTACGCAGGCGGTTATCACCGTCCCGGCGTACTTCACCGACTCCCAGCGTCAGGCAACCAAGGACGCAGGCCGCATCGCAGGCCTGGAAGTGCTGCGCATCATCAACGAGCCGACCGCGGCGGCGCTCGCTTACGGCGTCGATAAGGAGACCGAGCAGAAGATCATGGTCTATGACCTCGGCGGCGGCACCTTCGACGTTTCCATCCTTGATATCGGCGAGGGCGTGCTCGAAGTGCTCGCGACCGCGGGCAACAACCGTCTCGGCGGCGACGACTTCGACGACCGCATCGTCCACTGGATGATCGACGAATTCAAGAACAGCGACGGCATCGACCTGTCGGGCGACAAGATGGCGATGCAGCGCCTGAAGGAGGCGGCGGAAAAGGCGAAGATCGAGCTTTCCGGCATGACCTCCACCTCGATCAACCAGCCGTATATCACCGCGGACGCGACCGGTCCGAAACACCTCGAACTCACCCTCACCCGCGCGAAGTTCAACGAGCTGACCGCCGACCTCGTCGAAGCGACGATGGGCCCGGTCCGTCAGGCTATGAGCGACGCCGGGTTGCAGCCCGGCGACCTTTCCAAGGTCCTGCTGGTCGGCGGTTCCTCCCGGATCCCGGCAGTACAGGACGCTGTGAAAAATATCACCGGCAAGGAAGGCTTTAAGGGGATCAACCCCGATGAATGCGTCGCGATCGGCGCGGCGATCCAGGGCGGCGTGCTTGGCGGCGAGGTCAAGGACGTGCTGCTGCTTGACGTAACCCCGCTCTCCCTCGGTATCGAGACCCAGTACGGCGTATTCACCCGTCTGATTGAACGCAACACCACCATCCCGACCAAGAAGAGCCAGATCTTCTCCACCGCAGCCGATAACCAGCCGCAGGTCGAGATCCATGTCCTTCAGGGCGAACGCGATATGGCAGCTGGCAACAAGACCCTCGGCCGCTTCAACCTGGACGGCATCGCGCCCGCGCCGCGCGGCGTCCCGCAGATCGAAGTCACCTTTGATATCGACGCAAACGGCATCGTAAACGTTTCGGCTAAGGATCTTGGCACAGGCCGCGAGCAGAAGATCACGATCACCTCGTCCTCGAACCTGTCCCAGGATGAGATCGAGAAGGCGATGCGCGAAGCCGAGCAGTACGCCGCCGAGGATAAAAAGAGCAAGGAAGCCGCCGAAGCGCGCAACAGCGCGGAACAGCTGGTCTTCCAGTCCGAGAAGGCGCTCGGCGAGCTGGGCGACAAGATTTCGCCCGATGAAAAGAGCCGCGTAGAATCCGAGGTCGAAAAGGTCAAGGAAGCGCTCAAGGGCTCCGACACCGAAATGATTAAGATGGCAACCGACGGGCTTTCCAAGGCATTCGCCGATATCGCCCAGAAGATTTATGCGCAGCAGCCCCCGCAGGGCGACCCGAGCATGGGCGGCGCGCAGAGCGGCCCCGCTGACGGCGGCGACTATGTAGACGCCGACTTCACCGAGGTACACGACGACAACTAACCAGCGGCAGCAAGGGCACACAGGCGGGAGCTTCTTCCCGCCTATGCCCTTGTGCCGCGCTATGGCAGGTGAGCAGATATGGCTGATAAAAGAGATTATTATGAGGTGCTCGGCGTTTCCAAAAGCGCCAGCGACGACGAGATCAAGAAGGCGCACCGCAAGCTCGCGAAAAAATACCACCCCGACCTCAACAAGGACAACCCGGAGGCGGCGGAGAAGTTCAAGGAGCTGAACGAGGCTTACGAGGTGCTTTCCGACCACGACAAAAAGGCAAAATACGATCAGTTCGGCTTTGCGGGCGTCGATCCCAATTATGGCGGCGGGGGCGGCGGCTTCAGCGGCTTTGGCGGGTTCGATATGGGCGATCTGGGCGATATTTTCGGCTCGTTCTTCGGCGGCGGTTCGACCCGTTCCCGCCGGAACGCCCCCCAGCGCGGCGAAACCCTGCGGCAGCGCGTCATGCTCTCTTTTGAGGAGGCGGCGTTCGGCTGTGAGAAAGAAATATCCATCGGGCGCATCGAGACCTGCGAGGAATGCAACGGTTCCGGCGCGGCCCCGGGGACTTCGGCGGAAACCTGTTCCAACTGCCGCGGCTCCGGCACGGTGACCCAGACCCAGCGCACCCCGCTCGGGATGTTCCAGACGCAGACCGCCTGCCCGAACTGCCGGGGTACCGGTAAGATCATTAAAACGCCCTGTAAGAAGTGCGCCGGCAGCGGCAAAATCCGCAAGAGCCGCACCTTAAAGGTTAAAATTCCCGCAGGCATTGACGACGGGCAGTCTATCCAGCTGCGCGGACAGGGCGGCGCAGGCTCCAACGGCGGGCCCGCAGGCGATGTGATCGTCACCATCGGCATCCGCCCGCACCCGTTCTTTACCCGCGAAGGGTCGGACGTGCTGTGCGAGATCCCGATCTCGTTCACACAGGCGGCGCTCGGCGATACCTTACAGGTGCCGACCATCGACGGCAAGATCGAATATACCGTGCCGGAAGGCACCCAGACGGGCGCGGTGTTCCGCCTGCGCGGCAAAGGCATTCAGAATGTCAACGGGCGCGGGCGCGGCGATCAGTTTGTACGCGTGAACATCGAGGTTCCGAAAAACCTTTCGCAAAAGCAAAAGGAACTGCTGCGCGAGTTTGAGGAATCCAGCCGCGCCAACCATACCAGCCGACAGGGCTTCTGGGAAAAGGTGAAGAACGCCTTTAAAGGCGAGCAGTAAATAAAAAAGCCGGCGCGCCGGAAGCGCCAAATTTGTTCCGGTAAGGGTAATTTGACGCTTCCTAAAAGAGCATCCGCTTCATCAAAAAGCGGATGCTCTTTTTCAATCCTCCCGCTGATTGTACACGGCGCTTTCGGGATCGCGCAAAACCGTGTTTCAGCCGCCGGACTGCTCCAACAGCTCAAACAGCGTGTCCAGCGTATCCACTTGGGAAATCGGCAGTGATTCCAACACTTTTTCCCAATCGATTCCAGACAGCATATCCGTCATCATGAGCGGGTCCCAGCCGTCTGGCTCCAGCGGGCCGTAGCTGACCGTTATCTCACTGGCGTCCCCTGTTGTCATGATTGCACCCAACCCGACAGCATCCTGATACTGCTCTGGCGTGATACACCCCATATCGACCATCGTCCGCAATGCCTCGATTTTTTCAAAGTCGCTAAGTTCGCCCGAATAACGCTCCTTCAAATATTGTATGTTTTCATCGTTCCAGCCGTCGCTGTTTGGAATCTCCACCGGCGGACGGCTTTTGCTCCATTCATGGTACCTCCCAAGCATATTGCTGATCCTGCACGCGTAAAGCTGCCTGTCCTGTGCATTTTCAAATGTACGCGGCTGCTGTTTCTGAGCTGCCGCCGCCATCAGATCCACGAAAGCGGGCTTGCCCTGTGTTGCAGACTGCCTGCGCTGCAAAATCTGTCCGCAGCCGGTATAAGGGGTGATTTGCATAGCTGTTCCCTCCATTTAACCTTTCTTAATTTTGCCAATTCTGGCGGTTATGTTCCCTGATCCATGCCTATCTGGGGCTTAATTTTTATCGCCTGCCTTTCATATCAGTTCTGCGCATATGGCATACGCCGAAGGGCTTGCCAAAACCTCTCGATTTGCCCTTCGTTATAATATGTACTCAGGCTCCCCCATTTTGGACATTTACATCAAAATTTTTCAATCATTTTTTGAGGCGCATGGGTGAACATTAAACCGGCTGCGCTGTTACGATTTTGTGCCTGCACCTTCGCTGCCCCGAGCTGTGACTGCCGCAGGCACCGGCTTCCATTTTATTTTGGCAAGGCGGGCGATAATTTTTCGCTTCCAAAAAGAGCATCCGTTTCATCAAAAAGCGGATGCTCTTTTTTAATCTTCCTGCTGATTGTACACGGCGCTTTCGGGATCGCGCAAAACCGTGTTTCAGCCGCCGGACTGTTCCAACAGCTCAAACAGCGCATCCAGCGTATCCACTTTAGAAATCGGCAGCGATTCCAACACTTTTTCCCAGTCAGTCCCAGACAGCATATCCATCATCATGAACGGGTCCCAACCGTCTGGCTCCAGCGGGCCGTAGCTGACCGTTATCTCACTGGCGTCCCTTATTGTCACATTCACCCCGACAGCATCCTGATACTGCTCCGGCGTGATACAGCCCATATCGACCATCGTCCGCAATGCCTCGATTTTTTCAAAGGCACCAAGTTCGCCCGTATAACGATCCTTCAAATATTGTATGTTTTCATCGTTCCACCCGTCGCTGTTCGGAATCTCCACCGGCGGACGGCTTTTGCTCCATTCGTAATACTCTCCAAACATATTGAGTACTCTGCGATCATGAAGCCGCCTTTCCTGTGCATTTTCAAATGTACGCGGCTGCTGTTTCTGAGCTGCCGCCGCCATTAGATCCCCGAAATCGGACTTGCCCTGTGTTACAGACTGCCTGCGCGGCAAAATTTGTCCGCAGCCGGTATAAGGGGTGATTTGCATAGCTATTACCTCCATTGCCGAACGGTTTACTGGTTAAAAATGGTTCTTGTGAAACTCATTGCGGACTGTGTCGTCTTTGTGGACTTATTGAAGTAATAAAAACCACCGCTGAGCAAAAGCTCCGGCTGATTTGCCGGGTCCGTCGTTCCAACGAAATTTGCTGTCAAATAAACGGTTTGATTTCCGGGTTTGCCATTGCATTCAAACCGAACCTTCCCATTCGCATTCCGGTTTGCCAGACAATTGGACGACGGCGTAAACTCATAATACTTGGGATACGAACCAATGTAATCCGAGTAAATGTTGAATGCGGTCTGCATAATCCACGCATTTGCAACATAACCCGAATTTTTGGTGAATATCTCCATTAACCTTTGCGTGCTTGCTTCAGGGACACCCATTGTACCGCCAAAGTCAACAGCCTCACCCCAGTTGTAATATCCATACAGTTCTTCAATATTCCGAATTGTATTATTGGTCGCATCATAATGCGCTGGCCATACAACTATCCGCTTAATGTAAGATGCGCAGCCACTGGCAACCGAAATTCTCGGCGATATACCGATATCGGCATTATCAGCAGAGGTTATTTCAAATTTCACATCATCAGCATTTTGAACCGTGATTTTAGAAGTATCACCAACAATGATGCCATACTCCTGCGCTTCAGTATCAAAAGTATCACCTTCTGTCGCAGCAGCAGTATCAACGGAAATAGGGGCTTCTGATTCTACCGCAAATGCGGGCACGCTAATCAACATACAGAGCATAAACGCCGTAATCAAACTTACAATTTTTTTAAACATTATACTTAACCTCTCTTATTGTAATCAACACTGGATACTTCCAGATACACTAACCTTTTTTCCTGAATTGTTTCTCATAGCCAACGTATAGCTTCCGGATTTATTAACCCGGATTGTCTCATTAACGCTTCCACCTGTAACACTCACGTAATGGAATATTCCGTCTTCATCAATCAAACCGAAATCCATACTTGCATCTACCGGCGTATACTCAGCAATAATCGTCGCTGTGTCACCCTTTTTTAATGGAATTGGATGAGCTGCCTCGCTTCGCTTATAAGCAGGAATGCTCACGGTAAAACTTCCAGTTGCCCTTGCAATTTCAGCTATGTCAAACACGATTATATCCGCTGAACTCACTACAGGTTCTCCGTTCAATGCTGCGGCATTGACGTTAAAGCAAAGACAACTGGCCATCATCATAAAGACCGGTATCAAACAAAACACTTTGCGCATTTTCTTCACCTCCTTTCTTTATCAGTCTCCAGCCGTCCACTGGAAAAAGATCGTATCGGACTCATCCCATGTTGTTGTGTCTTCTTGCTTCAAATCCTCTATGGGTCTTATCTTGTCTGGCTCCTGTTTCAACGCAATTCTGTATCCCGCAAGCGCCATGATAGTTGCCAGCAAAACAGAAACAAGAACCAGAAACCACTTGCGCGAAACAGCAACGGTCACTTGCATTACCAGTTCAGCCCCGCCGCCGCCAGGCCGCGTCTTTTGCTCCGCTTTACCCACGGTCTCAGGCTCAGGTTTCCCCGCAGGCGTTTGCTCATACTCAGCCATCACAGGTACAACCAATGCTTCAGCCGCCGCAGGCGCCCTTTCCTCGGGAAGCGGCAGTACCGCCGCTTCGGCAGGCGGTTCCTTTCCACCCAGGTTTTCCGGCTCATCAAGGCTGTCATTCAGCAAGTAATCGACTGAAACTCCATACATCTCGCTGAGATATTTCAGATTGTCCGTGGACGGCATCGACGCCCCCACTTCCCACCTGGATATCGCCTGCCTTGATACGCCCAGTTTCTCCGCTGCGTTCAGCTGCGACAGTCCGCTTTGTCTGCGCAGCCGCACAAGTTTTTCTTCCAGTTTCATCCGGCTTCCCCCTTATTGTATCAGAATATCTGCCTTTTCATCAACCGCATACGCTTTACATCCGCGCAATCTACAGTTGCACATCCTTTTTTGTAAATGCCAACCCTCCCGGCACAAAAAGCCCGCTGTCTAGAGCCTCCCTTGCAGCGGGCTAAAACAATGATGTCTTTGCAGGGGCCGGAGCATTTCAATTCACTCTTTGCTCCGGCAAGGCGGGCGGTAATTTGACGTTTCCAATGCGCCAGCTTTTGGGTTGTTTATAGGCCGGTGCAGCGCAGCGCTGCGAAGGCTTCCAGCGCCGCTGACAGCTCCATATTGTAGGTTTCATAAACGTAGGCGCAGCCGTCCTCCTGCCAGCAGAAGAAGATCGACCGCTCATAGATCGACACCTCGCCCTGACCGGCGACCGGTCGAAGCTTTTCCCAGCCCTCCGCAGTCTGTCGGGATACGGTCAAGGCGTCGCTGCGGACGGTCTGAAAGCTCCATCCATTCTGTGTCCAGCGAACGTCTGTATTCCCCGCCCGGCATTGCGCCTCCACGCTGGGGATCAGTATACAGAGCGCCGCAGGCGCTTCTTCCTCTGCTTCAGGGGCAACCCGGACAGGGTCGCCCTGCCACGGCGAACGCTGCCCCTGCGCGTCCTCACGCACGCCTGACAGGCAGCCTAAACGGCAGGCCAGCGACAGCCCTGTCGCATCCGGGTAAGGTTCCCCGCCCTGATAATTTGCAAGGTCGTAAATCTCCACCCGGTAGGCTCCCGGTTGGACTTCACCCGCAAAATAATATTGGATGGTTTCCCCTTCCCGGCTTTCCGGTAAATCTGCCGGAAGATAGACCGGTATCCCCGCTCCCGTCAGCGGTAGCTGTTCCAATTCATACGCCGTTACCGTGGAAGCATCCGGCGCACCGGCTCCGAGCGCGATCAGGCAAAGCGCTGCCGCCGCCGTTTGTATAATCCCATTCATTGTGAATGCCCTCCCTTTGCGCTTGACGCGCTAAATTTACCACTTTAGTGGTTTCATTATAGCACAGCCATCCGGGAAAGACAAGGACTGCTCAAAGCGGTTTCAAAAGCTCTGCGGATTTGATCCGCCGCTTTTTATGTTTCCGACCTTCAACGCGCGTGCAGCGTTCGGCTCTGTTCCGACTGCCATCTCCCGAATGGCCTTATATCGCTTTCACAATCGGCAGCGCATGATATATTCCTCTGCATTCTCATCAACTACCTCAAACCCCTTTTTTTCATACATTTTCACAGCATAATTTGCCTTTTGTACCGAAAGCGAAGCCTGTTGATACCCTTTGCTTTTGAGGATGCGGAGCATTTCGTTCATCAGCGCAGTACCGATCCCCATGCCCCGGTACTCCGCGAGCAATGAAATCGCAAAGGATGGGGTTTCATCATCGATATGCCCATAATCATTCATGATGCGTACCCAGACCGCGCCCACCGCCCTTTGGCCGACTTCCGCGAGCAATCCTATATCGCTTTCCTGTTTGCCAAAGCCGGCGATATAAACCTGTAGTTCCGGACGGCCGGTTATCGATCGGGGCGGCGCGGGCATTCCTTCCGGTACGAAGATCGCTTCGTATAAAAAACGTTCCAGCAGGCCATATTCTTCCCGCAATATGGGCCTGATCCGATATTCCATATTTGCCTCCTTTCATGACATCCGGCGCGTCAGAACCGTACCGCTCTGCATACGGTCTTTTCTCAGCAGCGCGGGCATCTTAATCAAAAAAACCGGCACACGCCAAAGCGTGTACCGGCCTTTCAAAATCAGATTGAATTGGGGCGCTCCCCCAAAAGACGAGCTTTTCGGCGGCTGCTTAATACATACCGCCCATGCCGCCCATATCCGGAGCCGCAGGCATAGCCGGAGCGGGTTCCTTCTTATCGGTCACGACCGACTCGGTGGTCAGCACCATCGAAGCGATCGACGCCGCATTCTGGAGCGCGAAGCGGTTGACCTTCGTCGGGTCGACGATGCCCGCGTCAATCATGCCAACATACTGTTCCTTGTAAGCGTCGAAGCCAAAGCCGACCTTGCCGGAGGTAACGATCTTATCCAGCACGACCGAGCCGTCGACGCCCGCGTTGAGCGCGATCTGGCGCACCGGCTCCTCAAGGCCGCGCATGATGATCTGCACGCCGGTCTTCTCGTCGCCTTCGAGGGTCTCAAGCAGCTTGCCGACTTCGTCGATCGCATTGACATACGAAACGCCGCCGCCTGCAACGATGCCTTCCTCGACAGCCGCGCGGGTCGCGTTGAGCGCGTCCTCGATGCGCAGCTTCATTTCCTTCATCTCGACCTCGGTCGCCGCG
This sequence comes from uncultured Eubacteriales bacterium, assembly GCA_910586105.1. Classification (GTDB taxonomy): domain Bacteria; phylum Bacillota; class Clostridia; order Oscillospirales; family Butyricicoccaceae; genus QXXE01. Next base: position 26,822 of record CAJUGU010000028.1, read on the forward strand.
CCGACCTTGATCACGGCTACGCCGCCCGCCAGCTTGGCCAGGCGCTCCTGGAGCTTCTCGCGGTCAAAGTCGGAGGTGGTCATCTCGATCGCGCTGCGGATAGTATTCACGCGCGCCTTGATGGCTTCCGTATCGCCCGCGCCGTCTACGATCGTCGTGGTCTCCTTGTTGACCTTGACCTGACGCGCCTGGCCCAGCATTTCAAGGGTCGCGTCCTTGAGCTCAATGCCGACTTCCTCGGAGATCACGGTACCGCCGGTCAGGATTGCAATATCCTGAAGCATCTCCTTGCGGCGGTCGCCAAAGCCCGGAGCCTTGACCGCAACGCAGGTGAAGGTGCCGCGCAGACGGTTGACGATCAGCGTGGAGAGCGCTTCGCCTTCGATATCCTCGGCAATGATCAGCAGCTTACGGCCCATCTTTACGATCTGCTCGAGGATCGGCAGCAGATCCGCGATCACGGAGATCTTTTTGTCGGTGATCAGCACAAGGCAATCGTCCAGATCGGCTTCCATCTTCTCGGTATCGGTGACCATATAAGGGGTCACATAGCCGCGGTCGAACTGCATGCCTTCGACGACCTCAGAATAGGTCTCGGCGGTCTTGGATTCTTCCACGGTGATTACGCCGTCGGTGGAAACCTTCTCCATCGCTTCCGCGATCAGCTTGCCGATCTCTTCGTCGCCCGAGGAGACCGCCGCAACGCGCGCGATATCCTGCGTGCCGTTGACCTTCTGCGAGTTGGCTGCGATCGCCTTAACCGCCGTGTCGACCGCCTTGGTCATACCCTTGCGCATCACCATCGGGTTCGCGCCTGCGGCGAGGTTCTTGAGGCCTTCGCGGACGAACGCCTGCGCCAGCAGGGTCGCGGTGGTGGTGCCGTCGCCCGCGGCGTCGTTGGTCTTGGTCGCGACTTCCTTGACCAGCTGCGCGCCCATGTTCTCAAACGGGTCGTCCAGTTCAATGTCCTTGGCGATGGTAACGCCGTCGTTCGTGATCAGCGGCGCGCCATACTTCTTGTCGAGCACGACGTTGCGGCCCTTGGGGCCGATGGTGACCTTTACGGTATCGGCAAGCTGGTCGATGCCGCGCTGGAGCGCCTTACGGGCATCCTCGCCGAATAAAATCTGTTTTGCCATGATTACATTCCTCCCAAAACTGGTTTACGTTGACCTGAAAAAATTACTCCACGACCGCGAGGATATCGCCCTGCCGTACTACGATCAGCTCTTCGCCGTCGATCTTGACTTCCGTGCCGGAATACTTGCTGGTGATGACCTTATCGCCCGGCTTGACCTGTATCACGACTTCCTTGCCGTCTACGACGCCGCCGGGTCCGACGGCCAACACTTCCGCGACCTGCGGCTTTTCCTTTGCAGAGCCTGCAAGGATGATGCCGGACGCCGTTGTCTCCTCCGCCTCGACCATCTTGATGACGACGCGGTCAGAAAGGGGTTTCAATTTCATGATCTATTCCTCCTAAGATTTTAGAATACGTTTCCAGGTTAGCACTCAATCAGCTCGAGTGCTAATTTACTATTATAATACATCAACAGCCGCAAAAACACAAGAGAATTTTTTCCGGTTTCCCCGGCTTTTTTCGCAAAAAATCCGCTTTATCCAGGAATACCACTTTCAATCAAGTCCGTTCTTCCGATTCCGATGTTTTTCGCCGTTTTTCGTCCCGTTCACAAATCCTTTACTTTTCGCCGAGGCTGCGCCCTGCGGCTTCTTATAGGGCCGTCTGGCTTCCGCGCCCTTGAAATACATGTACAGGTCGCAGCGGAGCATGCCGTTATAAAGTTTGCGCTTTTTATCGGCGAGGAAGCCGAAATCCTGTTCAAATCCGGCGTCTGAAGTCAAAATGTACTGTTTTAAGGAAGACCGCCCGGCGGCGGCGCCAAACCGGCGGTAAAGCGTGCGCGCGGACTCCTGATCGAGCAGCCGTTCACCGTAGGGCGGGTTGGCAAGCAGTGTCCCGCCGAGACTGCTAAAATCAAGCGTCAGCGCGTCCTGCCGCACGAACGCGGTCGCGGCGGCGACCCCGGCTTTGCGGGCGTTCTCCCGCGACAGCTCCACGCAGGCCGGGTCAATATCCGAGCCGAAGATCGGGCACGGCGCGTCGGGGCAGGCCAGATCGAGGGCTTCCTCCCGCGCCTCGCGCCAGGCCGCGGCGGGCAGGAAGCCCCACGCTTCCGCCGCAAACCCACGCAGCAGGCCCGGAGCGCGTTTCTGCGCCAGCATCGCGGCCTCTATGGCAATGGTGCCCGAGCCGCAGAACGGGTCGTACAGCGGCTCCCTGCCCCGCCAGCGGGCGATCTTCACCATGGCGGCGGCGAGCGTCTCGCGCAGCGGCGCGGCGTTCGCGTTCGCACGGTAGCCGCGCTTGTGCAGCCCGTTGCCGCTCGTATCCAAAAAGATCTCGGCCCGGTCGTGCATGATCGAAAACTGGATCTGCACCTTTTCGCCATCCTCCGCAAACCAGCCCTGCCCATAGTGGGCCGCGAGCCGGCCGGCGACCGCCTTTTTGACGATCCGCTGACAGTCCGGGATTGAATGCAGCGCCGAATCCAGCGAGTGCCCCCGCACGGGAAAGGCGGTGTTTGCCGACAGGTAATCTTCCCACGGGACGGCGCGGACGCCTTCAAACAGCTCGTCGAAGGTATGCGCCGGAAACGCCGCGACGCGCGCCAGTACGCGCTCCGCGCAGCGTAAATGCAGGTTCGCCCAGACGAGCGTCCGTTCGTCGCCGCTGAAAAATACGCGGCCGTTTTCCGCCGTTACGTCGGTCAGCCTGCCTTGAAAACGCAGCTCGTCGGCAACGATGCCTTCCAGCCCGAACAGCGTCGGCGCACAAAGTGTAAACTGCATGGTTCAGATCCCCTCCTGTAGATCCGGCCAAAGCCGGTAAAAAGCCGATCGGCGTTGTCCGCATAGGCCCACCCTGCGGACAACGCCTGAAAGAAATAGAAGCGTCATTTTATGACGCTTCGTCGTCCATATCGATCTCGTCCTCCGGTAAAGCAGGCCGGCTGATACGGCGCATCCGCACGCCGCCCCCGCGTTTGGAAGCCAATACCCCCTGCATCAAAAACGCGACCATGACGAACAGGCAGATCGACAGCACCAGCACGATCCGCATACCGAGCTGGCTGCCCAGCAGGCCCGCAAGCAGGGAGAAGACCGCAGAGCCTGCGCATTCCCACAGCAGCATCACGGAAAGCGTTGCGCCGCCGCCCTCTTCATCGAGCGCCGCGCTCGTCAGCAGCGGCCAGATCCCGGCGATGCCGAGGCCGACGCCAAAGACAGCGAACCAGAACAGTTTCCCATCCGGAACCGCCGCGCACAGGCACAGGGAACACACCAGAAGGACGGAAAACGCCGATGCGACGCTGCCCACTGGGAACCGTTTCAGGAAGTATACGCAAAGCACGCGTCCAACGGCGACGCAGCCCCACAGCAGGGAATCGGCAATGCCAACGATCACAGGCGTATAACCCAGCGTGTGCATCATGTAACCGGCCATCCAGCCGGTAGCGATCACGCCCGCGCCTGCGTAAAGGAACAACGTGAAGTACGACGAATACATCCGGCGCAGACGGAAGGCCGAACCCAGTTCCGACTGCCATCCCGTCTCCGGCTCGGTCACGGGGAAAGGGACCAGCGTGTAAAACAACGCAAACACCGCCATCGCCACGCCCAGCCAGAAGAAGATATCCTTCCAACTCCGGTCATGAAAGAGCATAATACCACAATAGACCGCCCCCAGCACGGAGCCGATCGCCATAACGATCGCGATCTCCGGGATGGCGGAAGTATAAGTACGCCCGGTGAACAGGCAAAGGCAACCGATGCTTACGAGCAACACAAAAACAGCCGCGACCCCCAACGCCGCAAGGCACAGGCAAACAAGTGGGAACCGATCCACCCATCCCAGCAGCAGGGAAGCCCCCGCAAAAAGGAAAAGCCCAACAGAAACCGCATGATGCCGTTGTCCCAGACCGGAGACCAGCCTTCCCGCAAACGGGCAGACGACAATATTCAAAATGTAATACGCGGCAAAGAGCAGGCCGGACCATGCAATGCCGTGGCCAAAGTCTTTTCCGATGAGAAGCGCCAGCGGAGCAACAATGCTTTGGGATGCAGCAAAGACGCAGACCGCGGCACAGGTCATAACGACCGAAAGGCCGTTTTTGAACTTCATTGCAAGACCTCCATAAGAACTACCGGTTTCCATTATAAACATTTATCCGATAAATGCAAGTGCTTTTTTCCACTTTCCTCAAAATTGCTGCTTTTTCGCCGTTCCGCCCGAACGACCGATCAAATCGCCGTGCAATTCGGTCAATTTTCGTGCAAATGAACGGGGATGATTTCAAAAAAATTTGCGAAAAACGCCGCCGGTAGGATCGCGCAGGGAACCGACTTTACAGGGAATCCGTCCGGGCGGGCCGGAGGCTGGCATGCAAAGGGTTGCAGGGCCTGAAGCGTCATGGGAAAAGGTGATGAGCCGTAACGGGATCGCCCCTTCCGCTGCGGAGCGGAACGGTGCACGAAAACTTTCCCGCGCAGCTTCCACGCAGGATCATTTGAAGCCGGAAATCGGCCAAAACGAGAAAAGAGGCATATATCTTACGATATATGCCTCCGGAATTGGTCCGAGTGACAGGACTTGAATTAGTGAGATCACGTTTTGCGGTATTTTTTGTTACCTTAAACGGTATGTTTTCATGCCTGTTTGCCATTATTTGCAGTTGTTTATATACTGTTTTGTACTTTGCTATGTTGCTGATTCCCTATGTCTTAAGGGAAAAAACAAGGGAAAATATTTTTACCCAAAAAGGCTCTGGGCAGCCATCGGGCAACATCACAATTAAGAAAAAGCCCTTCCGATTCATTTCAGAAGGGCTTTCTTCCTCGAGATGGATGGTCAACCGGCAATTTATTCATTTACCCATTCCTGCCCTTCGGGTAATTCCATCATGGTTGTTGGCAGATCGATCACCTTCAAGCGGATACCATTATCCTTAAAGAATTGCAGCTCGGTTTTGATGTCGGCTTTGTTGCGGCTCAGTCGATCGAGCGATTTCACCACCAGCGTATCCCCCGGGCGTAGCATAGCCGTTTTCAGCGCCTGATAACCGGGACGGTCGAGGTTCCTGCCGGACTCCTTATCTGTGATGATCTCCCGCTCATCTGCGCCCATCTTTTGAAAGGCTTCGAGCTGACAATCAAGGTTTTGCTCGCAAGTCGGGACCCGGGCATAATAATAGACCCGATTCAAAACGTTCCCTCCTTCAAAAAGTGTCCGGGAAGGTGTTGCACTTCCCGGACATGTCCCTAAATTGATTTTCGACCTTTTCGGACACGATTTCGCGCCCGAAACACAGTGTTCATAAAGCTATACCTTTATGAACGGGTAGAGCCATCGTCAAGCGCGTTGATGACTTCACCGAGTAACACCAAAATTGTACCCAGTCCCATATGCTCACCTCCTTTCCCCATGAGAGAACCGTTCCCCCAGTGTCGTGATTCGCAGTTGTTTTACTGGTCTTCGGGAACTTTCCCATACAGATCATCGACAAAATACCAGCCAACGAAAGGATTGAAAATCGCCGTACAGCGGACGCCATTATATTTTGCCAGATACAGGTTGTCGCCAATGCATTTGACGATTTCGGCTTCGCCTAACGCATTCCGGTCAGTTGCGAAATCCTTCAAACTATGAATATACGCTTGTACTTCACGCCTTTGCGCCTCCATTTAAATATCTTTCCAACAGGGTACAGTACCCGTAAACCTGATCGGCCGTAAGGTCGATCCACTCACCGCAATCAACCTGATCGCCCGCTAATGGCTCTAAATGAACTTTCCCATCAGTGCTTGATTTGCGCGCTTGAATACAGGTGTCGCCAAAGTAATAGCAGATTGTCCCATCAAGTTGTTCCGTCCGTGTAAAACATGGAACCAACGAGGCATCTTTCATTTGTTCGAAAATGCAGCAATATTGCACTTTCCAGCCATTCTGATTTCCTTCCGCAGCCATGTACCAGTCCAGACGAACGCCTTGGCCGCTGCTCCTATCCAGACAATCACCAAAGATAGAATAACCGCCCATATTCGGCCGGAATGCCTTGTTAACGCTGCTGATCCGATAGGTTCGGTGCAGTAAAGGATACGGCGCGTTAAAACTGTCCTCGGTAAAGACGATGTGCGCTTTCAAATCTTGCGTTGGCGAATTGCGTTTCAAATTTTGAAACATTTGCTTTAACTTTTCGTATTTTATCCCGCTCCCTCCAAAACAGACAACCCGGTACCGTTATTGTGATAACGGTACCGGGTGATTCGTTTCATCCTGCTTCGGGCAGCTTTTGCTCAATCTCAGATGCATGGACAACTTCCATAAATTGCTTTGCAAATGCCTTTGCACAAGCTGCTTTTTCTACATCAAGAACATCGACCGTCTCGAAAAGGTATTGTGCATACGGTTTACCGGTCTTACTGGTTGCCTTTTTCAGCGTGATTTTTGTGACCACGCCATTGATTGGCTTTAGCGTGCTTGCGAGCCGGGTCATATATTTCAGGAACAACATCTTGCTGGATACCGGAACCCGCACCAGCAATGGGATAATATTATTCGGACGCAGCAGGAACAGCACGACAGATTCCTTACAGGCTTTTGCATTGGATTCCCCATCCTTGGAACCAAAATCATTATAGGGACAGTGCGCACATACTTTCCCATCCTGTGAAACGATACTGTTTGCACTCAAACATGCGGGCGGAGTACCTTCAACAGGGTCGGCGGTATCCCAGTAAGCGCGTGGTGTTGTATAATCAAGAATGATCCCCGTCAGTTCCTTTTCCGCTTCGTCACCGGCCAGCCCCGGCACGGAAAATACCGTCGAACCACCAGAGGGCGCTTTTACAATGTCGAAAAGCTGGAAAGACAGCGGCTGGTTCTTTAAATTCGCCTTAATGATATCCATAGCATTACTTGTTAACGCAAGATAGCCGGAATCGGCTGGCACAGACGCTGGTTCTGAGACTACAGCAAACGACTGCTGGGCAGGCTCCTGCAACGCCTGTACTTTACCGTCCAAACGGGTTTTCAGCTTTGTAGTATCCATGATTTTTACCTCCGTTTATACCGTGTCTTTGATTGAGAATCGACGATATGACAACTTATTAGCATACTTTTTGTATAGTGTCGGATGCTCTGCCTTTAAGGTTTTGCTGTCAAGCCGTTCCTGCGAAACGCTTTTCCACGTAATGACTCGATCGCCAACCGTTCCGATCTCATTCTCACCCATCAGCTGTTTTAACAGGTTTTCAGCTTCCTGTTTCTGCCCCTTCCATGTTTCCAACTGCTCACAGGCTGTATCGTACCGTTGAAGCAAATCAAGTGCTGAATCAGGCAGGGCAATTTTGGATTTGGGCACGCTGCTTGGGAAGCGCTTCGCAAGGAACTTTACCGATGCATCCGAACCATCCAGCGGCGGCGGAGTCTCAGATTGTACATGCTCCCAAAAGTTCGTTTCCAAATCAATCAGCATAGCGATCAATTCGTCATCGCGTTCGATGAACTTCCAGCGGAATGAATTCCCGCCAATCAGGACGGCAATATAGGTACCCCGGTATCCGGTCACTCCCATATAGTGCTGAATTTGCAACAGATATTCGTCGGGGATGGAATCCTCCCATTCACCGGCTTTGTAAGCCGAAGCGGTCTTTGCTTCAAAGATACAGGTTCCGAAATCCTGGACTTCACAAAGCTGAGGTTAGATAACGTAACTTCTGAAAGTATCGGAAAATCAAGGTTTTCGAGCGGCGGACAAGCATGATATGTACTAAAAAATCGAATATCGGCGCATGAGCGGCGTTCATATCCCCTGCCGGGGAGATGGGACGCCGCTTTTTTCATGTCCAGACACCGAAAGGAGCGGAGAACCATGCCAGTATTCCGCGTGGAGAGGAACAAGGGGTACACGGTGATGTCCAACTACCACCTGCGGGACAAATCCCTGTCCCTGAAAGCCAAGGGCCTGTTGTCGC
>CAJUGU010000029.1 GCA_910586105.1 uncultured Eubacteriales bacterium
TATTATGAGACCAGAGAAATCACCTTATCGTTGGAAGGAGGTGTCTAAGGCCATGGCCAAAGGCGGCGAGCTTGACATTCGCTCTCGTACACAAAAATTACAGCGTCCTTTACAGAAGGAGGTGGATGTCATTACCGACTGGGAATTGACCAACATGCTGATCGACAACTATATGAATTTGCAGCGGATTAAAGCGGCTTCTGATAAAGAAAAAGAAGTCGAGTATCAAATCAAAACTGTAAAGGCAAAGTTGGAAGCAAGTGGCATTGTGACCGAAGATTTGGATATTCACTAAATCCAAAATGAAGAGGGGTTCGCGGAAACGCGGGCTCTTTCTTTTTTATGTCTTGGAGACGTGTATTGCTTTGCCCAAAATCTAAAAAAGGAGTGATTCAAAATGGAAAATATTCTGAATTGGTCTGCTGTTATCAGCATCATCGGTGTACTGGCGGTGCTGACCAACATTATTACCCAAGTCCTCAAAAAAGTTACTTGGGACAAACTGCCGACGAATATTCTGGCGATTATTGTCGCCATGACGCTCACGTTGACGGCGTTCTTTGCTTACTGCCAGATGGAAGCCATCACAGTGGTCTGGTATATGGTCATCGCCGCTGTTGTTCTGGGCTTTCTGGTTTCGTATGCAGCAATGTTCGGTTTCGACAAGCTGAATGAAGCTCTGACTCAAATCGGTAAACAGTAACGAAACAAGAACGCCTCGTAGGTTTTAGCCGACCTGCGGGGCGTTCTCTTTGTTTGAAAGGAGATTTCTATGGACCGTTTGGATAAACGAAAAATTGAAATGACTAACACGCTGTCAACATATCCAGACTTAATGACGATTGCAGATATCCAGCATCTTTTGCAAATCGGACGTACAAAGGCCTACCAACTCGTCCATTCGGGGGAGTTACAATGCATCCGAATCGGGCGTTTGGTGCGCATCCCCAAAACATATTTACTTGAATATCTTGCCGAAAGCTGTTATACTATACCTCAAACAGCGGGCAAGCCGTCGCACTTAAAGGAGGTCTCAAAATGAAGGTTACGGCTAGCCTGTACGAAAAAAATGGCAAATACCATGTTTCGCTTTCATGGATGGAAAATGGCACGAGGAAGCGCAAAAGCATAGCATTGGGATTAGACATAAAAGGTAATAAACGCGTCGCCAATAAGCGTATGGAAGAACTGCGGCAAAATTTAGAGGACGAGCTTGCAGAATACACCGAACGCGTTTTGTTCTCCGACTACCTGATGCACTGGCTCGACAGTATACGTTTTTCAATCGCCGATACCACTTACATCGAATACCGCGCGCAAATCAAAAACCGGATCGCTCCGTGGTTTGCAGAGCGCAAGATCGCTCTAGCCGACCTGAAAGCACATCAGATCCAGGACTTTTATCAGTACAAACTCAGCCATGATAAGGTCAGCGCCAATACGGTACACCGCTATCATGCATGTATCAGGAAGTCTTTACAGGATGCTTTCAAGCTCGACCGAATCGCGGAAAACCCTGCGGACAAGGTCACGCTGCCCAAAGTAAAACGGTATAAAGCCGATTTTCTGAACAGCAAAGAGTTACGGCGCGTTCTCGAAATATTCAAGGGGACTGCCGTCGAAACGCCTGTATTCCTTACAGCGTGGTATGGTCTGCGGCGCGGTGAAGTGCTTGGGCTGCGGTGGTCAGATGTAGATTTTACCGCAAAGACCATCAGCGTGAATGGCTCTATCACCGACCGCGGCGAAGCGTCAAAAAAACAAAGCCTGCGATACAAGGAAACAAAGACGGAAGCAAGTATCCGTACCTTCCCGCTTTTGCCAGAAGTCGAAAGCTATTTGCGTGAAGTCGCGTTAAAGCAAGCCGAAAACAGGCTGCTATGCGGAGAGTGCTATAATCAGGATTGGAGCGCCTATATTTGTGTGGATACCGATGGCGATTTACTGACCCCGGATCGATTGACTCGTGCGTTTCCACGAATCTGTGAGCAAAACGGCTTACGGCACGTAACGTTCCACGCGCTGCGTCATTCATGCGCTTCCCTGCTGCTCGAAAATGGGGCAAGCATGAAAGAGACGCAGGACTGGCTGGGACATGCAAGTTTTCGGACAACCGCGAACATTTATGCGCACGTAACGGAGGGCAGCAAAGAAAAATTGGCACGCTCCCTTTCAAGTGTACTTTTTCGGAGCGCCGCACCTTGAAGTTTGGAAATTTGACAGATGTTTGACAGACGCCAAAATCCTTACTCAACATTACACCCCTTAAAAGTTGAAAAAAAACGCCGATTTTTAAAAAATCAGCGGTTTAGAAGTGTCATATCCCAACACTATAGATGCACGAACTTTCCAAGACGGTTTCGATATGTTTTATACCAATCTGTAAATAGAAGCTTTCATTGACTACTACAGAAAAAGTTACTACTCATGAATATAACCATTTGGGCGGAAAGAAATCTCAGCAGGGTGTGGGGTGATGAATTCATCGATGCTCGTATCATACCGTAGAGCCTTTAGCTTTCCTTCAACAATTTCCAAAAAATTATGTCCCTCCAAAATCGACTTAAAATCCATATAGGAAAAATCGATGATAGCAATACGCTCATCTATCTTTTCTCGCTGAAGATATATCTTTCTTACTAAGCCAGAGCCATCAGCCCATCCTTTTCCAGAAATACCCCGATAAGAGAACAGGATACCAGTATTCATACATGTAGTCTGCAGAAGGCTGTAGAACTTACCAACATATGTTACACCAATGGTTCCACCATAGTTCTTGCATTCGCCTAAAAATTCAGTCAGCCTAGCAGGTATTAAATTCAACGCACCTAAAACCTTACCGATTCCCTCAAGTTCTATTATTTCGTCAATCTCATTCGTTGCAGTCCGGACGTTCTTGGAAACCCTGAATATCCCACCTGAAGCGTTCAGTAAAAACGCAACCAGTTCTTCCAGAGCATCACCCTTCTCTTTCGTTGTAGCATTGCAATTATTAGCTTGCTGAAAACGCTCCAAGAGCGATGCATACTGCTGTCGCTGTTCTTCATCCAGCTTGCAAATCTCATTATAGTTAAGCTGAGTCGGCGACATCTCCAGAAGTTCCCGAAGTGAAATATCATCTCTCATCATATAGCGCCTTATAAATCTTGATCGTATTTTCGAGTGTCTGCATGGTCTCCCCGCAATTCTCACACTCGAAAGTCTCCGGCAATTCGTTGAATCTTCGCACCTGCCCCATCATCCTCTGGCAATGCCCACAGCACATTTCGTACCAGCTTTCGACAAAACCACATTGCTCCAGTTCAGACAACAGTTTGTAGACATCTATGATATCCATGCCTGTATTTCGCTTGACTGTACCTGGGTATATCCAGCACTTAGAGGGCTTCGACGAATACATCGAAAGCAGGTTGATTACTTTAGCGTTAATTTCAGGAGAATACGAAAAATCATTGTTGAGGATTTCGCCTAACCTCATCAATATATCGCACGACATCATTCATCCTCTCCATTCCTATCAATGCGTTGTTGAAGTAGTGCTGTAATAGACAATAATTCTTTTGACAGTAATTAAACGTAAATTTAACCTGGATGGATCTGGTTTTGATCTCCTTCTCCCAAAGCACCTCAATCCAAGGATAGTCCGAAGTCACTTCCTTTTCATAGATGAACTGATTGAAAGCGTCCTTCAGAACCGGAACTTTTTCAAACTCTCCTTCATACTCTGTAAGTAAATTTCTAAGTTCTCCAATAAACGGAAGGACATATTCCTCATTATTGCCTGCATCAAGTTGCGCATATGAACCATTCGACATCTTCATCGTTTGGGCAATCAAACGGACATTACCCGTTGCATGTTGCAGCTGCTGTCTGAGAAAGTCCAGATCCAACGGTATCAGCTCGAAACCATACTGTTCTCTGATAAAACAGCATATTTCATCCGTAAGGAGCGCGTAAAAACTGTCTGTGTTTTCCATGAAAAACCGTTTCAAAGCATCGAATCTGAACTCAATAATCCGCGCCTTTTTATGGAATGCCACTACGATAGGATATCTTGTAAACATCTCCTCAGCTGTTTGAGGATGAATAGCCTCGAATTTACGATTGAACTTCAGCAATGCGATACAGTCATCCATATTCATGAACTGAGGCATTTCAATACTGTTATAAAGCGGAGCATGCTCATGTTTGAAAGATTCAGCATTCCCCTCAATAGCAACAAGGAAATCCTCAAAACGCTCAACGGAAAACAGAACTGAATACTTGTAATCCTTCAGGAACTCCCACTCCTCCAAGACAGCGAGGCTTGCAGGATTTTCTTCAATGCACCTTGTAAGCTGATTGTTCAGCTCCAGACCGGAGATATTGACTGCATTGGGCGCATCCATACTTATTTGTAGATCGTTGCAGGCGATTTTTCTCTCAAGAAAGATCTTTCGAATATGATTTCTATGCTTAAGAGGATAGTTTGTAAGAGTCGCCGCCGCATACTTCTGATAATCCACAGTCTCCATAGTCTGCTCTCCATTCCATATGTTTATACATAATATATGATACCATATGTCTGTTCCAATTGCAACATTCATTTTCCGAAAAATCCAGAAGTTAACTGCTGTTAGTATTCACCTGATGTAAGATTAACTTCTGAACGTGAGGACTATCAGCCATACCTATTAGCAGTTGCAATGCGGAAACAAAAACCTCCAGCATTTTACAACCAATTCTACAATTTGCACATTTGCCACTTGTTGCATCGGGTTGTCGTTGATTTTTTGTGATATTGGTATCTGGAATATCTGACGCCGCAGATTCTTGCTCAGCTGGATTTAAATGTGCTTCCGTTGCAATCTTGCGCATCAGTTCCAACTTCGACCAGCCAAACCTCTGAGCCGCATTGATATACCATTCACGCTCTGCGGCAGTCAGATTCGCTTCGAAAATCACGATGTTCTGTGTCCAACCGAGACGCATTGCCTTAATCAGTGCGCTCGGCTGCTTTCTATATGTACGGTAAAACGCCCGCATCCGGCGCAGGCTGCGGGGAGAAAAGCCGCGCAAATCCGGATACTGTTCTGCCACATATTTCGCGACGAGAGCCACAGCTCCCGTTTCCGGCTGACGGTCAAGCAGCTTCCCAAGCTGGAAATACAGATTCAATTTCGGGATCTTCCGTTCAAGCATCCGATCAACAGACGTAAATAAAATGCTGTAATTCTCCATTTTTTGTGTATTCATATGTTTCTCCTTCCTGATTTTTCATCCAGAGCAAAGAAAAACATGGAAAATCTCACCATGTTTTTCTTTGCCTTGAATCGTGCTTTAGATGTTCTGATGCGGGGCAGCACTACAAATTATCTGTGATGTTCACCCTTCACCATCTGCGTCTTCATAGCTTCTATCAAACAGTGCAGATACTCTATGTGGGGCTGTGGGACTGTGCCATCCGCACATATGGCCTCCACGTTCTGCTCTTTCAGCCAGCGCAGGTACTCAGCCGTTTTGAATGTATCCCGCCCCAGACGTGTCAGGTTCCAAATCAGCAGTACATTTACTTTGCCGCTTGCCGCTATCTCGGCGACCTCTTGCAGCCCTTTGCGGTTGTAGTCAATCCCAGTGCTGCATTCAGCAACCGTCCGCTCGATCTGAAAACCATGTTCTTTTGCATAAGCTTTCAGCCGTGCTTTTTGCCAATCCAAGGTGAGCATATCATTATGTGCAACCCTGCAATAAAGTATCGCTTTCATTTCAAAATCTCCTTTTTCTGTACTTTAACCGTTTTTAATTCAGTTGTTTAGGCATTAAGATATCCTGCTCGATTTCGATCCCTCCACGCAGATAAACTACAATTTTGTTTGCGGATACAACCTTGACTGTATCGACCAGCTGGCGAATGAGCGTTTCATCCCATTCGATTTTCTCCGCCTGCCCACACTCCATTGCGGAAGCGGCATCCTCAATACGGTGGGCGGCTGCGGCATTACTCCTGCACTGTTCTTCCAGAAAAACTCGCTTTTCCTTCAGCTTCGCTGCCTCGTCCATGATAGATTTCAGCTGTGGTGCATATTTTTGTGCGTCGCCTTCCTGTGCAGCATGCATGACCAGTTCCTGTGTCTGCTGGTCGAGCACTTGCAGGCGGCGTTCAATATCGGCAAGGCTCATGCTCTCGCCGGGGAGCGGGATCAGCTCACGCTCCATGACACTTGCGATCCGCTGGACAAGTTCATCCTTATCGCTCATCACCGAATTGACTGCATCCAGAATCGCCTGTTTGAGCGGCGCTTCATCCAGCGTCGGGGAGTCATGGCAGTATTTTGTGCCGTAGTCGAGACGGCTTACACATCGCCACACGATGCGTTTCTCTCCCTTGCGTGCCCAAGTGCATCTGCGGTAGAGCGTGCCGCACTCGCCGCACACCAGCCGCTCAGACAGGGCATATTTGCTGGCGTAGGAGGTCAGCCCGGTCGGGGCGCACTTTCGCGAAGGGCTTTTCGCGGCTTTCCGGCGTGCCATTTCCGCCTGCGCCGCATCATATGTCCTGCGGTCCACGATAGCTTCATGATGGTTGCGTACCAGATACATCGGAAGCTGTCCGGTATTCCGGATCGTTTTCCGGCTGATGCAGTCGCTTCGGAAGGTCTTTTGCAGGAGTACATCTCCACAATATTTCTCACTGGTCAGGATTCCACGGATCGCCGTGATCGTCCATTCTTTTTCACCGGCAGCGTTCAGAACCCCCTCCGATTCCAACGCGTCTTTGATCATCCGAAGGCTTGCGCCTGTGAGAAATTGCTCGTAAATCCGTCTGACCACCTCGGCCTGTGCTGGAATGACCTTGGGATTTCCGTCTTCGCCACGCTCGAAGGCATATAACTTTTTGTACTGGAAGGCTGCTTTCCCTTCCCGCATAGCCTGCCGTTTGCCCCATCGGACGTTCGCGCTGATGCTTTCGCTTTCCGCCTGCGCGAAGGCCCCCATCATTGTAATGAGAATCTCGCTGTCGGTTTCAAGCGTATTGATATTTTCCTTCTCGAAAATTACCGCAATCCCCTGTTCTTTGAGAATCCGGATATAGTTCAGGCAGTCAACCGTATTTCTGGCGAAGCGGGAGATGGATTTTGTCAGGATGATATCAATCTTCCGGTTTTTGCACTGACGGATCATTTTCATAAACTCCGGACGCTTGCGTGCTGACGTGCCCGTTAAACCCCCATCCGCGAAAATCCCTGCCATTGTCCACTCCCGATTTCCCATGATTTTATCCGTGTAATAGGCTTGCTGGGCTTCATAGCTGGTAAGCTGTTCTTCATCATCTGTAGATACCCTGCAATACGCAGCGACCCGAAGCTGTCGGCGCACAGCCTGTGCCTGCCCACGCGTTGGCTGTATCGTGATGACTTGCGGAGCAGTACCCGTCATTTTTCCTTCACCTCATTTCGATAACCTGTCTGTTTTTTAATGTAAGACTTACCTTCCCTCTGCGGATATGCACAGCGGACACCGATGCGCGAAGCACTTCTGCATCCAACTCGCTCATCGGAACCATGCCGCCAAATCGCCTTTGCAGGCGTTCTGTTTCGTATTCGCTGGAATTAAGGCTTTCATACTGCGCTGCGGCAATCTGCATGATGAGCCGGTTTGCCGCAGCCTCATCGACGGACTGCTGTTCCATCACAGCGGACAGCTTTTGCTGGATTTCTGCCACCTGACCGCCCGCATCGCTCAGGGTCTGCTGCGGACGAATCCTTTCTGGATTTTCTGCCAGCTTATTTAGCAGTGCCAGAACCTGTGGCTCCGTGTCCGCGGTAACCGTTCCTTCGCACAAGCGATGCAGAACCTTTTGCACAGCAGTCTTAGGAACCGGGCATCGTTTCAGCCCGCGCTTTTCGTCAGCTCGATGAAAGGTTTCCTTTTCGATGACGGCAGGGAAGCCTTTTTCGCCGATGTACCTGCGATCTTCCAACATCCGCGCAACCATGTTTTTGTTCCACAGCTTGTCCGGCTGGTATGTAATCTGCTGCTTTTTCAGCATATCGGTAAGCTCTTTATAAGATGCCCCCAGCACATACCGGTCAAAAATCTCCTGCACCAATGCTGCTTCCGAAGCTGCGATCTCGATTTTTCCCATCGCCATTTGATAGCCGAAGGGGATTTTTCGATTACTCATATCCTCACCGCCTTTTCCATGTTTTCCGTCAGTTCCAGACCGTTGAACAGTCGGAATCGTAACCTTTCACTGCTTTCTGCGACGATTTGTTCGACCAGTTCTGCGAACAAATCCTCATCGAATCTGTCCAGGAAATCCGGACCGTTTTCGAGAATTTCGATCAGTTCCTTCGTTTGGCTGATTGCCTTATCTCCGTCAGCGTTCATCAACCGCTCCTTTTTCTGTTTTGCGGCGCGGAGTTTCTCTGCCAATCCGTTTGACTGTGATATAAAAAAGTCAGGATCAATGAGACCTTGCTGGTTCAGCTCGGTCAGCATCTGATTCTGACTGTTGATATCGGATATTTGATTGTTCAGTTCCACAACGTCCATGCTCCACAGCATCCGGAGTCTGCGAACAGCGCGTAAATTCGTAAGCATTCGCGAGAGGATCGGCTGTCCCTGATGCTTCAGCTTGAAGTACAGCCGTGCAAATGCGTCCTGTATCTGCACTTCCGGAATGGGGTGTGCCTGACAGACTTCGGGGGACGTTTCGTGTGTCAGACATGACCAGTATGCCTTTTCGCGGCTTACTTTTCTGCGATGCACCCGTCCACAACAACTGCATTTGATGATTCTGCTGAATGGATGTCCGCTGGCAGATTTCTCACTGCCAAACTGATCTCCACGCTGTTTTGCAAGCACCTGCACCGCGTCGAACACTTCGCGGGAGAGGATCGGCGGATGGGTTTCCTTCGCATAGTATTGAGGAATTTCACCGCGATTACGGCGCTTCACAGGTGGGAATGTTTCAGCAGCGTAGTTTTTCTGCCATAGGGAATCCCCGATATACCGTTCATTTCCAAGCACATAATCAATCGCCCGGTAACTCCACTTTTTCCCCTGGCTGGTGGGGATACCACGCTCATTCAGTACCTTAGCGATCGCGTTTTTACCCATTCCCCGCAAGTAGCTTTGAAAGATTTCCTGCACTACAACCGCTTCTTTAGGCTCGATTTCGATTTTTTTGCCCTCCAGACGATACCCATATGGCATGGATGAGGGGAGAAAAGTTCCGGCAGCCATGCGTTTCCGGCAGCCCCAGCGCAGGTTTCCGGAGATGGACTGGCTTTCCGCCTGTGCCATTGATGCGAACATCGCGGTCATCATCTCGCCGGACAGTTTACCGGTGTCAATGTTTTCTTTCTCGAAGTATACGCTGATGCCCAGCAGTTTCAGTTCTCGGATGACTTCCAGGCATTCTTTCGCGTTGCGGGCGAAGCGGGAGATGGACTTTACAAGGATGCGGTCGATCTTTCCGCTTCGGCAGTCTGACAGGAGCCGCTGGAAATCATCGCGTTTGGCTGCTGATGTTCCCGAAATGCCCCTGTCTGCATAAATATCAACCATTTGCCAGTTTTCTTTACCGGAGATCAAGGCACTGTAGTAACGGTTTTGTGCATCGAAGGAGTTGATCTGATCGTCAGAGTCAGAGCTGACGCGGGCATATGCGGCTGCACGGAGTTTGATATCCTGCGGCTGTCCCGCGGCTTCGATCACGATGATCTGCCGCCGGTTTTCTTCCAGCGCAAGCGTGCCTTCCATGAAATACTTTTCTGCCATGTGTATCCACCCCTTTCCAGCTTTATCCACGTTTTTGTTACGATTACAATATCACACTTTCACCCAAAAAGCTACTGAAATTTGAATGTTTTCAGAAAGAAATTATGATATCCGCGCCATACTGAACCGCGAGCTGCGCGGCAATTTTTTGCGCTTCTGCCTTGCTGCAAATGCCACGCTTCCAAAGGTCACGAAGCAAATTGATCATACCACAATAATCAATATTTGCATTCCGAACAGTCATAATCCACCTCCAAATCCTCCGCCTATCGCGTCTTTTTGCCTTTTGCACTTGATACCACAAAAGCGGAGACCACTGCCTGTTTGCTTTGGATCACCCATTTCTGCAAACAAGTGATCTCCGTTGCTTCTGATATCAAGATTTACGATCGTATTTGACACTACTTCCCCGACCGTGAGGGCGATGCTTCTGGACAGCGGCTGGCTCCACCGCTTCACGGGAGTCTCTCCCCCGGCAGGATCTCTGTCGGCCGCCCTCCTGCCTTTCGGCGGGACTGGACGGGAGTATCATTATCCTTGACGCTGTCATTGCGATACACCAGCCGCCACAGCTGGCTTCATGGACGGATGGACCCGCTTGCACCTTATCATTGGCCGTCATTCAATAAAAGCTGGCAGGGCGGCTAAACCAAACAAAACAGAAAGAGTGACTTCGTTTCCAGCCCTTGCTTTTACAGATGGTCTTCGCGCATCCTCCAACGTCGCTGCCCCTCACAGGGCACGTCAGGAACGTATCCAGAACATCGGTTGTTAAATTATCAAGGTTCAGATGAAAGGTCGCTTCTTTTTACCTTTCACTTTGTATTGCTGACTTTTTTCGAATTCAACAACCAACTTTTTCAAATTTTTCAGAATCTTTTTCTTACGCTTATGTATACCTTGCTGCGTTATCCCAAGCTCTTCAGCTAATTCGTTCTCCGAACAGGTGTTTTCCGCAAAATACAGCTTGTACAGCAGATAATTGTCATCAGCGCTGAGTTCTGACATCGCAGCCCGCAACGTATGGCATCGAAGCTTCGTCACAACCAGCTCTTCCAAATCGCTTGAGTCGCTGAGTACATCCTCACCATTTCTCGACTCAGAAATATCATCACTGTAAAGCGAAAGTGTCTGGATACCCACCTCGCAGCGGCGCAAATAATCACTGTGATTTTTCTCACTGAGCCATTTTCGGAACTGCTGCTCGTTTGTTTCAATGACAAGGTCGTCCATAACAATGAAATAGCGGCCTTTGGCTTCTGGCGAATTGACAAAATCGTAAAATTCCCGCCCCGTCATTTCGACCCAGTAGCTCTCTGCTCCTTCCGTATGCGGAAGGCTTTTTCTAAAATATCGCGTTGCCATGCGGCAATCCTCCGTTTCCTCTAAAATCTGATTTGGTCATGATTTCAGAAGCGGAGGGGAGCGGCACCGTGGATAGCGCCTATGTGTTGAAAGGATATTCGCAGAATATAATAAAAAACCTGTAACTTGATTCAGAACGAAAAAAGGTGTACTAAGGCAATATATCACCTTAGCACACCAGTAGAGCTGTTTTTTCTTCACTATCAGCTCGTACATGCAGCAGACTGCCATAATGGATAAAATCATCGAAAATGGCAGGCGCGTGTTTGAGCTGATAGACATTCGCTACATCAGGAAACCTGACCATGGTTTCCTGAACTTACATATATTCACAAAAAAGCCCCCTTTTCAGCATAAAAGGGGGCTTTATGTTCGCAAAAGTAGCCCTTTCACAATGCCGTTTTTTTATATGGCAGAAAGGGCATTATAATTCGGAGATGCTTTAATAGAGCAAAAATTCAAACACTATTGGAACATTCCTGAATCGAAAAATGAACGATATAATAAACAGAGAAAGGGGATGACCTGTCAGTGCCAGCTCAACATGATCCCACACTGCTTCAAATAGGTCGAATCATTCGAAAAATACGTGAAGATCAAGGTCTATCCCGCGAATCTGTTGCGGACGCTGCAGAAATTGGCCTGCGCCATCTGGCCGCAATTGAGCTTGAAGAAAAGAATGCGAGTATTTATACCTTGTATCGTATCATACATGCACTCGGTATTTCAGCTGATCAGGTATTTTATCCTGAGTTATATGAAGACGATAGTCCGTTAACCCACACGATTCGCTTGCTTACCAACTGTTCGCCCACGCAAGTACGGCTTGTTGATGGTTTTATCAGGCTATTGCTTGATCAGGAGGAATCCGCACAGTGATTATCACGCTCTCTGAACAGGAGATACTGGTTGATGTCTTCCAGCAAGTTCGTTACCAGTTCCTGCTCTGATCCACTTAAATTTGAGCATAAGATATCCATTTGAAGCGCTCCAAATAGCAATCTGTCAATTGAAACCTGAAAAACATTGGCAATCCGCAAACACACGGAAAGCCCCGGTTTTGCTTTTCCGTTCTCAATCAGGGATATCTGTTTTTGATCCAGCCCCAGCCGCTCAGCGAGCTGTGCCTGCGTCATCCGATATCGCTTTCGAAGCTGACAAATATTATGCCCCACCAGGGGATAAAGTTTGTCCGGAAATATGTATTCTTCCTTATACATCATCATATCTTCTATAAAATATTCTATCGTAAGATACCCGTTTTGAAAACAACAGAATTGGAATTTTTTATGGCAAAAAACGCATATTTTTAAAATTTCAAAGGTATTTTCATTGCAATCGCTATCTGAACCAATGCAGCCCGGGACGGTGGTTTACCATTCCGGGCTGTATTTGCGCTGTTCGTAACAGCAGAAATAAATATGTGCTGAAAAAACGGCTCCGAAATCAGAATTCCACTTCCATACCGTCGTAAGCAACAAGGATACCGCGTTCATTGCCCCATGCAGTCAGCTGGTCATGAGTCATCTCACCATTATGGCTGAAATGGTTGACGACCTTTACCGTATTGCCGTCCATACAGCCTGAATCCGTCAACTTTTGGAACATAACTTCGGTATCCGGCAAACCCATATGGTACCATTCCGAGCTTTTCATCCCCATAGTTGCATCCAGACTGACCAGATCGAACTTCTCTTTTTTCAAAAGCGTCCATGCTTCTGCGCTCAGCCGGATACCCGTATCATGGCCGTAGAATATGGTTTTTCCGTCTTTTTTGCAGATATAAACAAGACATTCCTCCCGCTTATCGTGATCTGCCGGAACAGCAATAATATCCCAATTGCCCGATTGAATATGATCCCCGCTGTGTGTGACATGGAAGTGGACTGCATCGTCGATCGGATGCGGTTTAAAACGGTCGATCAGGATGTGATCGTAGAATGCCTTTTCAGCTGCGGCATTGCCATAGACATCCAGAACGCCTTCCGCACCGTGTCCAAAATGCTCATGGCGATGAATCAGATCCGTAGGGAACCAGTGATCCATATGGCTGTGTGTTACCAACAGGGTATGGATATTTCCCAGATTTAAACCGTATTGGAGCGCATGGCAATAAGTGTCTGGCGGGAAGTCAATGAGCAGGCTGTCGTCCAGCAGCGCCTGTGTCCGGGTGCGAAGGTTATGGCCTCCGGCTTTTCGTGCGTGCGTGCAGATCGGGCAGGAGCAGAACAGTCCCGGCCAGCCCTCCGCAGCGGCAGTACCCATATACAAAATTTTCATGAGAACGCTCCTTTTCCACTTTCTTCTTTCAACATCCATGCAAAGCCGTAGGGATACAGCCTGACCGTTTTTGCCCGCTCGTAGTGTTTTTCATATATCAGTTCGGTATAGCTTCCATCAAGACCAATGCCGGCATCTATAAAATATGGGCTAAAATTAAACAAACACACCAATTCGCGCGAACTTTTCCGGCGATGAAGCGCCAAAACATGCGGGGTTCCGCTGTTTTGGACCCAAACGTCTGCATCTGCATCAAAGCAGGGTTCCCCTGCGCGTAATTGTATCAGTTTCTTCAGGCCCTGAAACTGCCTGCCCTGCCGCGTAGATGTATCGTTTCGCAGTTCGGCAAGCTCCCACTGGAAATTTCCACGATGAAGATAACGGCTGTCGTCCCTTTTTTCCGGAACCGCATGGTAAGAATAATCGTTGAGCTGACCAATTTCGTCCCCGCTGTAAAGGATCGGAATACCGCTTTGCGAAAGCATCCATGCGTGGAGCATCAGATCACAGGCAACCGACCGTTCCAATTTTTCCGCGTTATTTTCGTAAACCGCCGCTTCTACGCCGCACAGGGATGCTGCTGTACCGCACAAACGCGCATCGCCAAGGCGTGGGGCATCGTTATACAATTCGCCCCTGCCGCTGTGCTCTGGCAGCTTGCCGGTGAAATAATCATTTAAAAACTTTTTATGCGCAGTTTCCTCTATCTGGAAACGTGCTTTCAGCCAGCTGTAATCCAATCCCCAGCCGATATCATCATGGCACCGGAGATAGTTCAAAAAGAGGAATTCTTTGGGCAAAGTGCATACCGTCTCCATCTGCCGTTTCAGAAGGGATACATCCCGGACTGCCAGCGTGTGCCATGTCGTTGCCATTGTCGTTACATTGTAAAGCATATGGCATTCCGGTTTCTCCGCAGTGCCAAAGTAAGGGACAACCTTTTCAGGTTCCATGACAACTTCTCCGAGCAGAAGCACACCCGGACAGACGATTTCGCACACCATCCGCAGTATGCGTGACAAGGTATGGACCTGCGGCAGATTCCGGCAGCTGGTCCCGATTTCCTTCCAGATATACGGAACGGCATCCAGACGGATCACGTCAATCCCCCGATTCGTCAGGTACAGCAGGTTTTCTGCCATATCATTCAGCACCATCGGATTTGCATAGTTCAAATCCCACTGATATGGATAAAAATTTGTCATCACGATCTGCCCGTTATCCAGCTGGGTAAAACTTCCCGGCGCAGTCGTCGGAAATACCTGAGGGATTGTCTGTTCAAATGCACGGGGAATTTCCCAACTGTCATAGAAGAAATACCGTTCCCGATATCCCGGTTCCCCACGCTTTGCCTTTTTCGCCCACTCATGATCCTCGCTGGTATGGTTCATTACAAAGTCAAGGCACAGACAGACGCCGCTGTCCCGGCAGGCATCCGCCAAACGTTCCAGATCGTCCATCGTCCCCAGCTCTGGCTGGACTGAACGGAAGTCTGAAACCGCATATCCGCCATCGCTGCGCCCTTTCGGGCTTTTCAGCAGGGGCATTAAATGAAGGTAGTTTACGCCGCATTCCTGTAAATACGGCAATTTTTCCCTCGCTGCGTTCAACGTTCCCGCAAACGCATCTACATACAGCATCATCCCCAGCATGTCCCGGCGGAGGTACCAGCCAGGTTCCGCTTCGCGCCTTTCATCCTGGCGCTTCAGCGGCTCCTTGCGTGCATCCCAGCAGCGGCGCAGCATATTACAAAGTATGTGAACGCATTCATATCGCCATGGTAAAGTTCGCAGTAGAGCCATTTCAACTCATCATACCGGGATTCCAGGCGCAGCTCAAATTTGCATGGGTCAGCCGTTGCAGCAAACGCTTTCGATCCTCTGCTTTTCCCCTTTTGCTGCGCAGCCTTTTCTGCTTTATGTACCGGATTTGTCCCTTTTCCTGAGCTGTTCATACGCAGCATCCTCCTCTCGTTCCTGTATAAAACGGGGCTGCGCCGTTTTTGGGGGCAGTCCGCAGCCCCATTTTGCTGATATGGGTCAACACTGTTCAAAATCAAACATGGATAATCGTCTGCAATGCCCGGCAGTGGCCGGTCTGGATCGATACGTTTTCATAATCATCTGCATTGGTCACCAGTACGACAACACAGTCCGGGTGGCCTGCCTGATGGATTTTTTCGCGGTCGAAAGCGATCAGCCGTTCCCCTGCTTTTACTTTCTGCCCTTCCTGTACATAGCAGGTGAACCCGTCGCCATTCATAGCGACTGTGTCAACGCCCACATGGATCAGAAGCTCCAGCCCGTCCGGGGAGAGAAGCCCGACCGCGTGTTTTGTATCGGTAACTGTGGAAATTTCACCGTCGAACGGCGCGGCTACAGTTCCCTCGGCCGGCTCAATGCCAACGCCGCGCCCCAGAATACCGGCGGCAAACGTATCATCCGGGATTTCTTCATAAGAGATGACGTTACCGGAAACCGGCGCATATACCGTACCGGGTTTACATGCTTCCGACAATGCCGGGGCAGCCGCGGATGGCGTATTGTCAGCATCCAGTTCCCGGTTGAAGCGGGGCATCCGGGACATCGCATAGGTAAACCCAAAGCCCGACAAACCGGCAATCGCTACGCCGATCAGGAAATTCAGCATGGATTCAGACTGCACACAGACGAAACCGACAATACCGGCGGAACCGGGCGCGGCATTTAAAACATTGGTCAGCGTTACATATGCGCCGCCCAGCGCGGAACCCAGCATAGCGCCATAAAAGGGATACTTCAGCTTCAGGTTGACGCCAAACATTGCAGGCTCTGTGATACCCAGCAGTGCAGAAACGCCGGAGGTTGCCGCTACACTTTTCGTTTTCTTATCCTTTGCCGTCATCATGGCACACAGGGTAGCGCCGCCCTGCGCCACATTGTTGCAGGAGGAAATCGCAAGCAGGAAAGACCCGCCAGCCGCAATCAGCTGGATCTCGACCGGAAGCAGGCTGTGGTGCATCCCCGTCATGGTCAGCGGGGAATAGATGAAGCCAAAGACTGCGCCGCCAATCACGCCAAGGCTGTCGTGCAGCCAGACCAGCCCGCCTGTAAGCAGATCGCCCGCCGTCCTCATGACGCCGCCGACCACGGTAAAGGTCAGGAACCCGGTCACAACGACGGACAGCAGCGGGGTCAGCAGGTTGTCAAGGACTTCCGGGATGTACTTGTGCAGTTTTTTCTCAACATAGGAAAGCAGGAAGGATGCTGCCAAAACTGGCAAAACGGTACCCTGATAGCCCACTTTTTCAATCGTCAGCCCGAGGATGTTCCACATAGGGATCGTGCCTTCGGTCAAAGCTGCGCCATAGGAGTAAGCGTTTAACAGATCGCCGGATACCATGATCATACCGATAACCGCGCCCAGATACGGGTTCCCGCCGAACATCTTCGTTGCGGAAAACCCGATCAGGATCGGGAGGAATGCGTATGCGGCGCTTGCAAAGGTGTTGATCATCGCCGCGAGATCGGCAAGCCCCGGATACGCCTCCACAAGCGAAAGGCCGGGGATAAACAGCCCGCTGGCGGTCAGGATGTTATTGATACCCATCATAAGGCCGCTGGCAACCAGGGCCGGGATCAGGGGGACAAACACATCCGATAATGTTTTCACCAGCCGCTGGAGCGGATTCATCTTCTGGGCCGCCGCCTGCTTGACATCGCTTTTTGTGGCCTCGGCGATCCCGCCGATTTGGATAAACCGCTTGTACACCTCGTCGACCGTGCCGCTGCCAATAATGATCTGGAACTGTCCGGCATTTGCAAACTGTCCCTTTACCAGATCGACCTTCAGGATTTCATCCACATTTGCCCGGGATTCATCCTTCAGCACCAGCCGGAGCCGGGTCGCGCAGTGTGCTGCGCTGATGATGTTGTCACTGCCGCCAAGCAGTTTCAGCAGCTGTTCCGCAGAAGCCTGATACCGTTCTTCTTTTGTCATTGTGCGTTTCCTCCTTCAATTTGTGTTCGATAAATCACTGCTTCGTAAGGTCTGAGCTTTACGCATTCCAAATCCCGGATCCGATCCTGCGGGTAATTGGACAAAATCACCTCCCCCTTCCCATGCCAGAGAAAGCCGGCTGGTTCCCGATAAAAATTGCAGACAACCAGCAGCTGCGAGTCGCCCAGCGTTCGGGTATATGCGTAAACGTTCCGATCTTCCGGATACAGTAATTGATAAGTCCCATGGACCAGCGCCGGATGCTCTTTCCGGAGCCGGATCAGCGCCTGATAATAGAAAAAGATAGAGTTGGGGTCTTCCAGCGACTGCCGGACATTGATTTCTGTATAATTGGGGTTTACGGGATACCATGGCGTGCCGTCGGTAAAGCCTGCATTCCGCCCATTGTCCCACTGCATGGGAGTCCGTGCGTTGTCCCGGGCTTTTGCACGGAACGAGCAAAGGATCTCGTCGTCTGAACGTCCTTCCGCTTTCAGCGCATGGTAATGCCCCTGCGTTTCAATATCCGGGAAATCTTCGATCCGGCAAAAGGGAACATTGGTCATCCCGATTTCTTCCCCCTGATAGATATATGGGGTCCCTTTCATGCCGTGGAGCAGCGTCGCAAGCATTTTTGCCGATTCTATCCGGTATTTGCCATCATCGCCCCATCGGGAAACGATGCGCGGAAGATCATGGTTGTTCCAGAACAGGCTGTTCCAGCCGCACCCGTCCAGCCCGGTCTGCCATTTGCTGAATACGGATTTCAGTTCCGTCAGTTCTAATGGCCGTAAATCCCAGCGGGAGCCGCCAGGCTGCTTATCCAAAGAGGAGTGTTCAAACTGGAAGATCATACTCAGCTCATGGCGTTCCGGGTCAGAGTACATCCGGCCGGTTTTCACATCGGCTCCCCAGCACTCCCCAACCGTCAGCAAATCCTTTCCACGCAGGGTGTACCGGTTCATTTCCTGCAAATACGCATGGAGCTTCGGCCCATTTTCCTTGATCTTCCGGTCCGGGTCCTTTCCGATCATATCAATGACATCCATCCGAAAACCGCCGATTCCAAGCCCGATCCAATAATTCATCATTTTATAGATTTCTTTCCGGAGGGCTTCGTTTTCCCAATTCAGATCCGGCTGTTTTTTGCCGTAAAAATGTAAATAATACTGGCCGGTTTCTTCGGAATATTCCCAGGCGCTGCCGCCAAAATTAGACTGGAGGTCATTGGGCGGGCCGTCCCCTTCGCCATCCCGCCAGATATAATAATCGCGGTAAGGGTTTTCCCGGGATTTTTTCGCCTCCAGAAACCAGGGGTGCTCATCCGAGGTATGGTTCACCACAAGATCAAAAACGATCCGGATATCACAATCTTGACATTTGCTTATCAATGCCTGCAAGTCCTCCATCGTACCGAAATCCGGGGAAACGCCATAGTAATCGGAAATATCATAGCCGTTGTCCGCGTTAGGGGAAGGGTACATGGGGCTTATCCAGAGGACGTCTATGCCAAGCTCCTTCAAGTACCACAATTTTGACCGGATCCCGTTGATGTCACCGATTCCATCGCCGTTACTGTCACAAAAACTGCGCGGATAAATCTGGTAGACCACACTGTCCTTCCACCAGTTTTGCTGCCGTTCCATTGCTTCACGCTCCTTGTATTCAGCCGTTGTATGTAGTATAATAAAATAGCCGTGGGCTTTCTTGCATGATATTGGTTTATCATAACACAATATTACGATTTGGAGGTGGAGCTATATGGAGCGGCAGTTTCAGGAAAAGCAGCTGCACGGTACGCCGATTTTCCCTTTGCAGGTCTATTCTCATCACGATGAAAACGGGTTTTATTTTGTCCCCCAGCATTGGCACGCGGAAATAGAGTGGATCTATGTTGATACAGGGGTCCTGGCGCTGACGATCCGCGGGCAGTCCTATACCATGCACCCGGGTTCCTTCTGTTTTATCAATTCCGGCGAACTGCACGAAATCCGTTCGTTCGGCGAATCCTTCCACCATGCAATCGTGTTTCGTCCCAGTTTGCTGGATTTTGCATTGTACGACATTTGCCAGCATGATTTTATCAGCCCGGTAACCGGCGGCAAGGTGATTTTCCCCGCTGCAAGTACAGCGTTTTCTGCGGAATTGAAGCAGGATATTCTTTTTCACATGAAAAGCATCGTGCAGCTCTACCACACCCGGCCGCGCTGTATGCCGCTCAGCGTGAAGATACATCTTTTCACAATTTTAGAGCGATTGTATCGATCGGAAAATATGCGGCTGAATCCGATTTCCTCGAAAAGCGCGGATTCTATGGAGAAATTGAAGCAGGTCCTTCTATATATCGAGCAGCATTATCCATTGCCGATTTCGCTGGAGCACATGGCGGAAATTGCTTATATGAGCCCCAACTATTTTTGCCACTATTTCCGAAAGGAAATCGGAAAGCCGCCCATTGCATTCGTCAATGAATATCGAATACAAAAGGCGGCTCAGCTGTTATCCGAATCCGATCTGCCAGTTTCACAGGTTGCGATGTCGGTAGGATTTGATAATTTCAGCTATTTCATCCGGAAGTTCAAGGAATATAAATCTGTAACCCCGAAGGAGTATCGAAACATTTGGAATGCACAGCGCAATACCTGACAGCGCATCTCAAGCGGAGCAGTTCGGATCATAAAGCAAAGACACATCCGAAAATGCCGGAATCCCTGCAATTCGGATGTGTCCGGATGAACCGCCAGGCCTTACAGACGGAACGGTTCCGGTATCAGGCTGCATTCCTGCACCTGCTGCAAGGTCGGTACGGACTGCGCCGCGCCACGCTGCATGACCGCCAGCGCGGACGCGCGGGTCGCTGTCAAAAGCGCCTGCTCAGGGTCCTTTCCCGCTGACAATTCGGCAAGGAAAAACCCTGCAAAGGTGTCTCCGGCTGCTGTCGTGTCCACAGCGTCCACACGGCACGCGCCCATCTTATAAACGGAGTCCTTTTCCTGACAGATCGCCCCACGGACGCCAAGTGTCAGAAGGAAAGCGGTGTTCGGGAAACATTGCCGCAGCGCGTCCAGCTGCGCGGAAGGCTCTTCCGCACCGGTCAGCTCCTGCACTTCGGTTTCATTCAGAATGAGCCAGTCCGCCAGCGCCAGCGCTTCTTTGGAAACGGCATCGTTCATCGGGGCCGGATTGACTGCAATTTTCAGTCCGGCCTCATGCGCAAGGGACAAAATTTCATTCATGCAGTTGATTTCATTTTGCAGGACAATCAAATCGCCTGCCGCAAAGTGGGAAAGCACCTGCCGGATGAACGCGGTATCCATCGACTGGTTGGCCCCGCCGTAAAGCAGGATGCAGTTTGCCCCATTGTCGTCCACCTGGATCATGGCATTCCCGGTGGGAACGTCAATTTCGGTCAGGTAATCGGTGCGGACGCCATATTCCCGGCAAAGCTCTAGCAGGAATGCGCCGTCCTTCCCGATGTGCCCGGCATGGTACACCTCGCAGCCTGCGCGGGCGAGCGCTGCCGACTGGTTGAAGCCCTTCCCTCCGGCGTTCCGGGTAACGGAACGGGCGGAAAGGGTTTCCCCAGGCCGGACAAAGTGCGGGACACGATAGGTAAAATCAATATTGACCGAACCAAAATTCAAAACTTTCATTGCCAAACCTCTGCTGTTTACGGAATGTAGGGGGCGATCTGCTCTTTCAGAAGCGCCCGCTCGTGTTCGTCCAGATCCAGCAGGGGCTTTCTCATATGTCCGCCGGTCAGTCCGCGGAAATCCATGACCGCCTTGAAAATGCCCATATCCGCGCCCGACTTCATGATTTCACAGATTTCATTTGCCGTCTTCTGCTCTTCCCGCGCCTTTTCCATGTCGCCATCCTTCCATGCGCGGTAGACGCCGACAAAATGCTCCGGCATCGGGCCGGAGCAGCCGGACACCGTGCCGTCGCAGCCCATCGCGAGCGCGGGAAGGAACAGGCGATCCGGCCCAAACAGGACAGAGAAGTCGCCGCCGCGGACATTCAGGTAATCTTTCAAACGGATGCAGTCCGCCCAGCTGTACTTTACGCCGACGACATTGGGGCAAGCCTGCGCGATCTGCTCCATCAGGGGCGCGGAGATATCATTGCCGGCGCATTGCGGAATGACATAAACGTAAATCGGGAAATCCTCGGAAACGCTTGCGGCAACCTCTTTGTAATACTGAAGCATGGCCTTGTCATTCAGCCCGAAAAAGGGAGGCGTTACCACGCCAATACCATCTGCGCCGATACGCTCCGCGTGCTGTGCAAGACGGATCGTCTCAGCGGTCGTCTGCGCGCCAACGTGGATATATACGATCGCACGTCCTGCAACAGCCCTGACAACGGTTTCCGCCACCAGCTCACGCTCTTCCGGGCTGAGATTCATCATTTCACCGGTCGTCCCGCAGGGGTAAATGCAGTTGACGCCCTTTTCAATGAGGAATTCTACATGCGCTTCGATTGCTTTCGTATCGATCGTCCCCGTTTCGGTCAGGGGGGTGGTCATCGCGGTGATGACGCCGTACATTTTTTTCATGATCCGTTTCTCCTTTGTTTTACTGTTCCGCGCCCATGCGGTTCATTTCATCCAGCAGCCGACGGACTGCAAGCATTTCCGGCAGGCCCGCGAGCGGGCGCTCTCCCGCAAGATACTGCCGGAGGGTTTCGCGCACAAAAACCGGATAATAGACGTCGCTGTCTGTGCTCATTACGCGGCGGACGGTCTTTTCGCCATAAACGCGTTCTTCAAAATAATCCTGCTCCAGGGTATAATATCCGTTTTTCGTGACGATGTTCCAGCGGTTATCCCGCTGTGTGACCTCCATCGGATAAGCATAGCCCGTTTCCAAAGTCATGGAAGCTCCGCCTGTAAATTGCAGCAGCGCGCTGGCATAGCATTCAATATCGTACTCGGTGTGCCGTTGATAACTGCTGGCAAGTACCTTAGCATCCGTGCAATCGGTCAGGTACATTGCCATATCCAGGAAATGCACGCCAAGGTTGGTCATGGAACCGCCTCCGGCGAGCGCCGTCTTCAGCATCCACGGGCAGTTTGCAAGATAACGTGACGGCGGCCCCGCTACAAAGCGGAACGCCAGATGGACGATATCTTCCGGCGCGACACGGGCTTTGAAGCCGCGTACCAATTCACTGTAGCGCCAGACAAACGGCACGGCACAGA
The DNA here is from genome assembly GCA_910586105.1 of uncultured Eubacteriales bacterium. Lineage (GTDB taxonomy): Bacteria > Bacillota > Clostridia > Oscillospirales > Butyricicoccaceae > QXXE01. Next base: position 22,592 of record CAJUGU010000029.1, read on the forward strand.
ATGCATCTTTTCCCTTTTTCAGGATCCGCTCCACATCCTGCGCGCACAGTCCCATCGGCTTTTCCATCGCGAAGGGGATATCCCGTTCGAGCAGCATATCCGCAAGCGCGGGCATTTCATGATGCGGGGCAAAGGCAAATACAAAGTCTGGCTTCTGGGCATCCAGAAGCGTAAGCGCGTCGGAATACGCCGGGCAGGACAACCCTGCGGCAGTCTGTTCTGCGATGGCCGGGTTTGGGTCGCTGACTCCCACGACCCGAAGCCGATCGCTGTGAACTGCCCGGAGATACAGCGGGACATGCCAATGGCTGACCCCGACAAAGGCGATCCTTAGATCCTGAATCGTCTGTTTCATTGAGCTTCCTCCTTCTGTCTCAGGGAAGCAGCGCCGCCGCTCCCCTGTCATCTCCACAATCAATATTTTTCGCGGATCTGCATCAGCAGCTCATACAACGCCTTTTGCTCCTCGTCCGCGCCTGCGAGAAAATCATCGATAATGGGCTGGGTCGCCTGAATAAATGCGTCCTTATCGACCTCGTTGATGGATACGCCGGCAGCTTCCAGCTCTGCGGAGGAGGACTCGGTTTCTGCCGGGAAAATCTCTTCATTCCATTCCCGGTCAAACTGCGCGCCAGCTTCTACAAGCGCCGCCTGATCCTCTGCGGACAAACGGTCAAACCATACCTTGCTGACAAAGACCGGGTCGGGGATGATAAACTGCTCGGTCAGGGAATAGTATTTTGCAACCTCTTCCATGCCGCTGGCCAGCAGCCCTGCCGGGGAATGCTCCAGCCCGTCAATCGTCCCCTGCTGCAAAGCGGCATAGCACTCGCTCCAGGCCAGCGGCGTCGCGGAGGCGCCCATTGCATTGATCGCGCCGGCCAGTACCGGGTCTTCCATACAGCGGATCTTCATACCCTTCAGGTCGTCCGGCGTATGGATCGCATGGGACTTGTTAAGGATGCTGCGGGAGCCGGTGTTGGTCCAGGCGATGATTTTGAAGCCGTTGGCTTCCATATCCGCTTCCAGAACTTCCATAACGGCAGGGTCATTGAGCACCGCTACCGCCTGCTCGCCGCTCTCCCACAGGTACGGGAGGCTGAATACCGACCAGATAGAGCTGTAAGAAGAAAGGTCGGTCGCCGCGCTCTCGGTCATCTCGATGGTACCCATACGCAGGCCTTCCATAGTGGCGATCTTGTCCCCCAGCGTCGCGGCGGCATGAAGCTCCATGTTCAGGCGGCCTTCGGACTTTTCTGCGATCAGCTCGCCCAACCGCTTCGCGCCCTCGGCCTGAAATCCGGTGGCCGAAAATACAGTGGAGTATTTCACGGCAATCGCGTTGGGGTTTGCAGCGGCAGAAGGGGCCGCAGGCGCGGGCGTATTCGCCTGATCGGCGGGAGTCCCGCCGCAGGCGGTCAGGGATAAGGTCATGCATACTGCAAGGATCGTTGCTGCAATTTTCTTCATGGTAGATTCCTCCAAATCCTGTTTTGACAATTGGTTTTACCAGATGCTGCGTAAGTACGCCGCGGACTGCTTCATGCCGATGGATGCGTCCGGGATATCATCCGGATGCCAGCGCCGCTCATACTCCAGAGAAAGCCAGCCGTCATAGCCGCGCTCTTTCACCATGTTTAAAATGCTCGGCCAGTCCAGCTCGCCTTCGCCCACAATTTTGGTGATAACATTGCGTTCTTCCTCTTTGGGGTGGGACACATCTGAGGAAACAAAACCGGTGTTGCCTTCCTTGAACTTCAGATCCTTTACGTGCATATAATACACCTTTTCCATCTGGGCGGCAATCGCGGTTTTGTAATCCTCCTGCCCGGTGAAGGTCAGGTTGGCCTGATCGTAAAGTATGCCAACTGCTGGATGGTTGATTTCACGGGAAAGGTCGATGCTCTGCTTTGCCGAAACCGTCATGGTGTTGAAGTGGTTTTCAATTACAAGCCGGACGTTGTGCTTTTGCGCTTCATCCCCCAGACGGCGCATGCTTTCAACCAGCTTTGCCCACTTGCGGCCACCCGGATCGGTATCGGCCGCCGCATAATTTCCACCATAAATGCGGATATACTCTGCTCCCAGATATTCCGCGTAACCGATACAGCGGCGGATGTCCTCCTCCTCGGCCTTTTGGATGGCCCCGTCCAGATCGTTGAAGCGGGAATTATAGGGGGTCAGCGCGACAATTTTTATCCCCAGCTTTTCCGAGGCGGACTTGATCGCATCCAGCTGCTCCTGCGGGCAGGTTGTCGGGATACCGCTCTTATAGCCGTCCTGCACCACGATTTCAGCCCCGTCAAGGCCGATGTCCCGGAACAGCTGGAGCGCTTCCAGCACGGTATACTCCGGCGTGCCCATTGTGTGTCCTGCGATGGAATACATGATAATTTCCTCCCTTTTTTGCGTTTTTTTGCGTTTTATATAATGTTGTAGCCCAGGATAGCGGGCAGGAACGTAGAAATAAACGGAACATAAGTAACCAACAGCAGCACGATCATTTCGCCAATGATGTATGGCAGGATCCCCTTGCTGCCGCGCTCCACCGAAATGTTGGCAATCTTACAGGCAATGAACAGGCAAACGCCCAGCGGGGGCGTGCCGCAGCCGATAATCAGGTTCAGTACCATGACGACGCCGAAATGAAGCGTGCTGATACCCATACTGACTGCAATCGGCGTGAGGATCGGCGCGAGGATCAGGCAGGCCGCGCCGCCGTCCATGAACATACCCATGATCAGCAGCAGGATATTGACCAGCAGGAGGAACACATATTTGTTGGTGGTAAGCGATAAAATCAGGTTGGTGACAATGGTGGACATTTGCAGGGCGCTGAGACCATAGCTGAAAATCTTCGCACACGCGATAATCATCAGGATCGAACCGGACATGACAGCGGTGTTCTGGAGCATGGACCAGATATCGCGGACCTTGATCGTCCTGGTGACAAACATACTGGCAATCAGGCTGTAGATCACAGCGGCAACGCCAGCCTCGGTAGCCGTGCAGATACCAGACATGATACCGCCAACGATGATGATGGGAAGCCCGAGCGGGACGATCCCTTCCACCAGGGTTTTTCGGAACACTTCTTTGCTGAGCCTGCCGGTACGGCGGGGGAAATGATGCTTGTGATCGCGCAGTGCGACGACCGTCATCAACCCCAGCCCGATCAGGATGCCGGGGATCACGCCTGCCATAAACATGCCGCCAATGGAAGCGCCGACCGCCGTAGCGAACAGCACCATCGTGATGCTGGGCGGGATAATGGGGCCGCAGGTGGAAGACGCAGCGGTAACGCCGACGGCTTCTTCCGGGGTGTAGCCTTCGTTGATCATTGCCGGGATCAGGATGCCGCCGACACAGGAGGTATCTGCCTGCGCGGAACCGGTGATGCCGCCGAAGAACATACTTGAAACGATGTTCGCCTGCGCAAGGCTTGCGGGCAAACGGCCGATGATCAGCAGCGCGAATTTGATCAGGCGCTGGGTAATGCCGCCGCGGTTCATGATTTCACCGGCAAGCACATAGAACGGGATCGCCAGCAGCGGCAGGCTTCCAACACCGTTGAACACGGACTGCGGGATCACCAGCGTGGCAAGCGGCGTACCCGTAGTCGCCGACAGCGTAAGCAGGCTCGCAAAGCCGGTCAGCGCAAGACTCAGATAAACCGGGATGCCGCAGATAATCAGCGCAAATACCAGAACGATCAATAAAACAATCAAAGATGATGTCATTCCAGTCCCTCCTCACTCGGCGCAAGATCATAGTCTTCCGGCGGATCGTTCATGATCCGCTCCTTTATGATCTTCAGGAATTCGTAAATGGCAAGCCCGAAGCCCACAGGCATGGAAATGTAAAACCAGATGCGCGGAATTCGGAGCACAACGCTTTTCACGGTCGTACCGCTGGCCGCATAGCCGATGGACGACCAAAACAATACCGCCAATGTCACAAGCGCAATCAAATTGACGATTCCGCGCAGGATGATACGCACATTCGCGCTTTTGGGTTTGCGGAGCAGAGAGGTCAGTTCGGTATGCCCGTTGCAGCGGATCGCTTTGGCACAGCCGAACATGCCAAGGGCAACCATCAGCGCCTGATTCACTTCATCGCCCCAGAGGATGCCCCTGCTGAAGAAGTAGCGGAGGATCATCTGGGAACCGGAGATACATACGATCGCGACCAGCAGGGCCGCGCATATGATATCTTCTGTCCACGTCACCGCTGTGTCGAATTGTCGGAACATTTTTTTCATACGGGATCTCCTTTCATATTTCGAGACCATGTAAAGGATTACATGAGCTCTGGTTTGTTGCGCGCTTTTCGGATTCCGGATGCTTAATTGTTATCATGTTATCGTTTACATCCTTCTGATATTCATTCTGATATTCATTTTACGCCCGTTATTTTCGACTGTCAATGCCGCATTTTCTACAATTATCGACATCCGTATTCGTGCACTATGCTCATTTTTCTTGGTTTTCACAAAAGAATCTTGCATTTACACAGCTATCGTGATATGATGCATTCATGTTATCGTTTACATTCGTCCGCAAAGCAACTCGTACAGTTGTGGAAAATCATTTTGTTACAGAATATCAGGGAGGACTGAAGAATGAAATTAGGCTGCTTCGCTTTTGCGAACCAAATCGAAACGGTAGAGGCGTTGGGGTATGACTGCATCGAGCTGGATCTGACGGAAATCGTCGCCATGCCGGAAAACGAGTTTGAGGATCTGCGCCGCCGGGTAGAAAACAGCAAATTGGGATTTGAGGTATTTTCCGGACTGCTCCCGCTCAGCGTCCGCTTTCACGCCTCGGACTTTGACGAAGCGTTCTGGCTGGCGCATGTTGCTACCGCTGCGCACCGCGCGGCAAAGCTGGGCGCAAGCATGATCCCTTTCGGCGCGGGCAAGTGCCGCAGCATCCCCGAAGACTGCCCGGATGTTCCCGCAGCCAGGGCGCATGTGCTTCATCTGGTGCAGAAAATCTCGGATATCCTTCAACAGGAAGGGCTGACACTGGTTGTAGAACCGCTTGGCCCTGCGAATTCCAACTATCTGAATACGATACCGGAAACCGTGGAATTCATCAAGGCCGTGGATCGCCCTAACTGCCTGACGATGTGCGACCTCCGCCATATGTTCAAAATGGACGAGCCATTCTCCAACATCCCCGCCTGCACAGGATATATCCGTCACGCGCATATCGATTATCCCCGCGGCGACGCACGGCTTTTCCCGCAGGAGACGGATGATTATGATTACACGACCTATTTTACAGCGCTCCGCGATGCGGGCTACGACGCGATCCTGACTGTTGAAGCGACAGAATATATCGATTTTGAAGCGGAAGCCGGGGCGTCTCTGGCGTATCTGCGGAAACTGCTCGGCTGACCGGCAGGACGGTCCGACTATCCGAAAAAAGGAACCATTTTTATGAGAGGTACTGACATATGAAAAAAATCGCATTGCTTGCGCCGGGCGACCTTCGGCTGCAAGCGGAAGAACAGGAAATTGCCCTTCAGGGCGGCATGGTGAAGGTACATGTCCACGCCTGCGGCATTTGCGGCAGCGACCTTGCGCTTCTGAGCGGCAGCCGGGACATGTCCAGAGAGCTTTATTTTGGGCATGAGTTTTCCGGCATCGTAACCGAAGTCTCGGAAAGCAGCTGCGGCTTCCAGCCCGGAATGCGCGTGGCGACCGAATTGGCGCGCACCTGCGGCCGGTGCTGGAACTGCATGAACGGCTTGCCGAACTACTGCCGAAGCATGAACGATGCGCTTCTTCCGGGCGGTTTCACCGAAGAAACGCTTGTCCGCAGCACTCCGGACTACAGCTTCCTGAGCCAGATCCCCTCCACGCTGGATGATGTTACCGCCGCCCTTCTGGAACCGACTAACTGTGCGTACCATATTGCGATGCAGGCAAACATTAAGCCAGGGGATCATGTGGTCGTGTTTGGCTTGGGCGCTATGGGCATCATTGCTGCAATCGTACTGAAACGTTTGGGGGCGGGCGCGGTCATCTGTGTTGGACGGAGGCCCGCCAGACAGGAGAAAGCCCGTCAGACCGGCATTTTTGACGCGGTGGTGGGCAACGACGAGACAGGGATGTCAAAAATCCGGGAAATCTGCGGTGAAAAGGGCGCGGATGTGACAATCGAAGCCACCGGTACGCCGACGGTACTCAATGACGCGATCCGGGTTGTCCGTCCTGGCGGCAGGGTCGTGGTTGGCAGCGTTTATCATGGTACGATCCCGGAATTTGACCCGCTTCCAATTTTCCGCAAGGAGCTGACCACAGTCGGCGCAAAAGGCCCGACGACCTACCGGCGGACAGATGGAAGCTCAGCCGTTGTCTGCATGATGGAGCAGGTGCAGGACGATTTGAAAAAGATCATCAGTGTCTATGACTATAAGAATGCTTTGCAGGCGTTTGAGGACGCAAAGTCCGGCGAAGCAATCAAGGCGGTTATCACATTTTAACAGTTTTGCAAAATGGCAGAAAATAGGATTTTGAAAGGTTGAATAAGCAATGATTACAAAGCGTTTGCGTGTTGGTGTTATTGGCGTAGGATACGTCGCTAAGAATAATTATCTCCCGGTCCTGGCGCAGACGGAAGATATCGAATTTGTAGGGATCATGGCGAAAAATTACGAAAACGCCGTGCGTGCAGGCAAAAGTTTTGGCGCGGCACAGGCAGTGGATTCCATTGAAAAGCTGGTAGATCTCGGGCTTGACTGCGCGTTTGTCCTGACGCCGAAGCAGGTGCACGCGGAGCAGGTCACGTTCCTTCTGAACCACGGGGTGGATACCTTCTGCGAAAAGCCGATGGCTACAACGCTCCGCGATGCCGCCGCCCTGACCGAACTGACTGAAAAAACCGGACGGAAACTGATGATCGGCTTTAACCGGCGATACGCCCCGGTCATCACCGCTGCAAAGGAAGCGCTGGATGACGGTGTACCGGATGTCATTATCGCGCAAAAAAACCGCCCCCAGACGGAATACCATGCAACGCTGGAAAACGCGGTACATATGGTCGATCTGATGCGCTATTTCTGCGGAGAGGCCGCTGATGTGAAGGCAATTTCCAAATATACCGACCGCGACTATGAAACCTTTACAACTGCGCAGATCCGGTTTGAAAGCGGGTCCTCCGGCATTTTGATTGCGGACAGAAGCGCCGGTCAGTGGGAAGAGAGCATCGAAATGCATGGCGGCAACCGGACGATTTTGGTGCATATGCCCGAAAGCGTGACCGTTGTGGATGACCGGCAGCGCCATACCACCGAGCTTACGCCGCTGGCAATGGGCTGGGCAAAGTCCGAGGATAAGCTGGGCTTCAGCTATGCGGTCCGCCACTTCTTTGACTGCATCCGGGAGGACAAGCTCCCGCTGACCAGCCCGCAGGATTCGTTCAAAACCCATGAGCTTCTGAACAGGGTCCTGCTCAGCGCCGGACTTCCCGCCATGGAGTAAACGCCGAAATCTCCATTTTCCGGAGCAGCCGATCCTTCATTCCGCCTGTGTGTGAGGCTAACAGCGTCAGGGGGATCTGTCCCTCTGATGCTGCCGCGCAGGATGCCTTATCCTTTGAATCCGCCAGAAGCCAGAAGGCTATGCGGCAGAAAGGAAGCAAAAAACAGCCGATCTTTCCCCGATTCCAAATTTGCGGCATTGAAAAGGAGCCGACAGGATGCTATAATGATTGAAAAGACTGCACCGGAGGTGTTGGGGGAATGACAACGATCGTAGATGTGGCAAAGGCGGCAGGGGTATCCACTGCCACAGTTTCCCGCATCCTTCGCAACAGCGATAATGTCCTTCCGGAGACCCGGAAGAAAGTTATGCAGGCCATTCAAACATTGGATTATCATCCAAACCGCCTTGCAAGGCAGCTCAGGGCACAGGAAACACGGAATATATTGATTCTCGTTCCCGAATTAGGAAACACATTTTACTATGAAATTATTTCCGGCATTGAAAGCGTGGCCGAAAGCAGCGGCTACCATGTCCTGATTGCGGAAATCCATAATAACGATCAACAGGAAGAATATTTTTTTGAGTGCCTGAGCCAAAAGCAGGTAGATGGCATCATCACATTTTCCGCTAAAATTTCACCGGAAAAGCTGGAAGAGCTGTCCCGGCAATTCCCCGTTGTAGTAGCCTGTCGCTATTATGAAGGGATGCAGCTGCCGAATGTCGCAATCGACAACGCGAAGGCTTCCAGGGACATGACAAATTATCTTCTAAATCTCGGGCATAAGCGGATTTGCTGTCTCGCAGGGGAAACCGGCATTCTTTTATATCAGGACCGAAAGCTCGGTTTTCTGGAAGCGCTGAATACCCGCGGAGTAGAGGTTATCCCGGAGTTGATTTGCGAGGGGGAATCCAGTATTCAGGGCGGCTATCATGCAATCGAATGCCTTATGAAGGCAGGAGAATCGTTTACCGCCGTTGTAGCCTGCGGCGATACGCTGGCGGTTGGAGCAATCAAGGCATTGCGGGATTTTGGTTTCCGCGTTCCGACCGATGTCGCGGTAACCGGTTTTGATGATATCGAACTGTCTACGCTTTTCAGCCCTACGCTGACAACTGTGCGGCAGCCTAAAAAGCAAATCGGCATCCGGTCGATGGAAAAACTGTTGGATTTAATAACAGGCAAAACGCTTGTCAGCCAGCAGGATCTTTTGAATTATGAATTGGTCATACGCGAGAGTACAGGTGATTTTATCGGGCAGCAATGATATACGATTGCCGCCCAGCTTATCACTTTGATTGCAGCTAAAGAAGGGACAGGAAAATTTTCTATGATATTTGACAGCTTGGAATATATAGAAACCTATCGGAATATTCACCCCCGGATCTATGAGGGACTGAAACTGCTGCACTGCGATTTTTCCAAAATGGCGGACGGCAGATACCAGGTGGATGAAGATAATTTGTTTTTTATGCTTCAGACATACGAAACCAAATCGGATAATACGCTTGCTGAAGCGCACAAAAAGTATATCGACATTCAATGCGTTCTTACTGGTGCAGAAGTGATAGGAGTCGGCTCTTTGAACGAAATGACAGAGGTCGAGTCTCATCCGGAAAAGGATTTCGCACTTTATCGCGGGGCGCTGGATCGGCTCACCTTAACGCCAGGAAAATTTATTATATTGTGGCCGCAGGACGCCCACGCAGCGGGAATCGCCGCTGGTCAGCCCGGAATTTGCCATAAGTGTGTTGTGAAGGTGCGAATCGATTGATTAGACACACAAATCGTATCTGCGCAATTCCTGTAAAGCACACAGAGTTGTGCAGTGTATTCATAATCACAGCAGCCTCAGCTCATCCATTGTAATGTGCAGAACAAATACATAATGAAATTTCACAGAGACTTGTTTCCGAGATGAGTAAATTTTGTAATTGCCAGCGATAGAGAAACAACGCTCTGAAGATTCTCTTTTTCTGTCTTATATTGTTTTATATTAAAGTATATCCTCTGAATGGGCCGTCGTGAGCCCACCCATGTGTCAGCAATTTGGCAGACTGCACTCCGAGCGGAACGCAGTCTGCCTTTCTGTTATAAAATATGATACAGGTTAGAGGATAAGCTGCCGTTTTCACGCCAACGGTGTTCTTTGCGGATGAATCCCTCCCGGCACAGCTCGTCAAGCGCGCGTTTGACGGTTGCACGGGAAAGGTGCAGGTCCGCGGCGATGGTGTTGATCGCAAGCCAGCAGCAGCCTTCTGCGTTGGCATGGTCTTGTAGACAGCGGTAGACCACTACCGCACGGTGTCCCAGCCCGGAGTTATGGATCGAATGGAAACCGCTTATAAATCATCACCCGGCCTTTCCCGGAAGATCGGTCGGCGCGGCAGCGGCGCTCGTTCTTCTCGTAACGGTGGCTGTGAACGCTCGCTTCTGGTTTGCATAGCTGGCGGATGCTTTCGCAGGATGGCGGCTTCCAGCTCGTCCTTGTTGGCGTAGGCTACCTTGCGCTGTGCTTTCTCCGGAACTTCATATGGCTTTTTGAAGCGAATGCCCCAATCGAGAAACAGACGCAGCTGCACCTGCATCGGATGGACTCCGGTTTTCATGATTACAAAACTGCCTT
>CAJUGU010000030.1 GCA_910586105.1 uncultured Eubacteriales bacterium
TAATCAACCATTCTTACTTTTGTAAATTACTGGATATTTTATGAAACTGCCGTGGCATAATTGCGATTGCATATTGTTTCCGCAGGATATGATCTTGGATCAGGTTTCAAGGAAATGCCGATCAGCCGCCGGTCGACAAGGTCTGCATAAGGGCAAAGAAATCTTCTTCCCTGCCAGTGCTGAAATAGGAATACCACGATTGCAACGTATCGGGTTGAAAAACGTCCAAACGTTCTATGATTTGTTTGGCCCATAACAAAGCGCCGGTAGAGCTGGCGGTGATCAGGTTTTGATCCGCGACCGAAGGCTTATCGACATAGAACTGCTGCCCGTTATAATCGGGGGCAAACATTTTAAGATATCCCGGCCCATTGCTGGTATGCGGACGCCGATCCAACACCCCCGCGTTCGCCAGCGCGGCGGTGGCTCCGCAGATTGCGCACACCATAGCGTCCGCTGCAAGAAAGTCTTTGGCTTTTGCGATCATCCTATTATGCTTTGGGTCGTTCCAGGCGCCGGCCCCCGGCAACACCAACACATTGTTTTTGTTTACGACCATATCGTCCAGATCATGATCCGGAAGTATCGTGAAGCCGCCCATCGTCTGGACGGGATCTTTTGAAAGCCCAACCATTTTGACCGAAACATCCGGCGCATCCTTTTTGAAAAAACGCCTGGAATGCAGCTCCGCAGTGACATATCCGATTTCCCAATCGGCCAATGTGTCAGGGGTATAAACGTAAACGGTAAACATAATTTTCCTCCCAATTCAATTTCTGTGGTGCGGTTTGCAGGTTTATTATAACGGGCGATCGTTGACATCGATATGGCAACAATTTATAATAAAAGTGGATTTGAGAAAGAAGTTCTGCAAAAGGAGGCTGCCGGATGAAAATTGACAGGCTCGTCAGCATTATTATGACGCTGCTCGATCAAAAGCGCATCGGCGCGCAGGAATTGGCCAATTTGTTCGAGGTTTCTACGCGAACGATCTATCGGGATATTGAGGCGATCAATCTGGCCGGGATCCCGATCCGTTCGATTCCGGGCGTTGGCGGCGGCTTTGAAATCATGCCGGAATACAAGATCGATAAAACCGTTTTTTCGACAGCCGACCTGTCCGCGATCCTGCTGGGGCTTTCCAATCTTTCCGGCATGATGCAGGACGGCGAAGTGAAAAGCGCGCTTGCAAAAATCAGAAGTTTCATTCCTGCCGGAAGCAAACGGGAAATTGAAATGAAAACCAATCAAATTTGTATTGATTTAAGCGCGTGGTCGGGGGATCGGAATATCCAGCCATACCTGAAAACAATAAAAGCAGCTTTGGAAGAACACAAGCTGCTTTCGTTTGAATACATAGCCCATCATGGAAACAAAACCGAGCGAACGGTCGAGCCTTACCAGCTCGTGCTGAAGGGCGGGCGATGGTATTTTTATGGGTATTGCAGGAATCGGAACGATTACCGTTTGTTCAAATTATCCCGTGTGTCAAAACTACAAGTAAAATGCGAATGCTTTACGTCGCGGGATCCTCAAAAACCGGTCTTGGATTTTGGGGAGATCCTTGAAACGATGCAAACCGAAATCAAGATCCGCATCCACAAATCCATACTGGACAGGGTGCTGGAATCCTGCCCTTACGACTGCTTCACGCCGGATGGCGCGGAGCATTATATCGTAAGGTTCCCGTTTATCGAAAATGAATATCATTATGATATCCTGCTCGGCTTTGGCGACAGATGCGAGTGCCTCGAGCCTATGCATGTCCGCGCCCATATGGCGCGGAAAATACGCGATATGGCCGCTATCTATCGCGAGCGGGATCCATAAAAGCGAACGTCTGCCAGAGAGGAAAAGCAATCGGAAAAAATAGGATATCCTTTTGCGGTTATACCTCCGCAAAAAAGTCCGGACGGGGCATCGGAGCCGAATGCGTCGGCAAAAGCCCGATACGCCAGCCGAAGCCCGACGCATTCGGCTGGAAAATCCGGACAGTAACGGCGCAAGGCAGCGTGGAAAACCGGTCTCACTCGCCGCGACCGGCAAACTGCTCCGTGATCTTGAATGCTTCATCGAGTTTGCCGTACAAGAAAAACTGCGCAAGGAATGTGATATACCACATCCCAAGGATGGGCAGGAGCAGCAGCGTCCACGGCGCGAACAGCACGAATGCCGCGATATACGCCAGCTGGAGCGCACCGACGCTCAGCACCCGCCAAAAATACATCACGCAGAACAGGAGCGCGTTTTTCATCCGGATCCGATCCGATTGCTGGAACAGCACCAGCTGCGGCCAGAACAGGCTGTTTATGCACAGAAGGAGTACCAGCCCGAGCAGATACGCCGCGACCGTCCCGAAACCGGGCGGCGTGGAAGCCCACCAGAAGAGCATCCCCATAAAGGCGTACAGCCCGATGCACAGCCCGAACGCTGCGCCGGGGAGCAGGCTGCTTTTCCAGTTCTGCGTCCAGGCCCGCTTGTAATTATCCCACCAGGGGCGGGGATCGTCCCGCAGACCGCGAAGGATGGCGTCATACAATCCTGCGAGAAAGGGGCCGAAGATCGCGCCGCCCAAAACCGAGCAGGGGAACAACAGCAGTACGCTGGACGACGCGATGGCGTAAAAGATCCCTGCGGCGAGCGGGCCCGCGCCCGCAAGCGTCAGAAGGTTGACCGGAAACCAACGGCTGAAGTTATCGGACAACTGTTGCTTGTAACGTCCGAAGCCGGACAGCGGGAGGTTTTCCAGTTCATCCGGTGTAAAAAGTCCCATTGCTTGCGCCTCCTATAAGGATTTGAAATTCAGGTATCGTCAGCCGGAAGGCGGACGCTGCCATGCCGGTATATGGGGAAGGAGTCCCAAACCGCCTTGCGGCCTTTCCTCATTCGAATGATGAAAAAGGAAAGCGCGCCCTTTTTTATGCGGCGTAATGGCTGTGTTCCAAAAACGCGGTCAGGTATTCAAGCTCGTTTCCGGCAAAGCCCTCCAGACAGGAAAGCTCGATGCAGACGGCGGTGCTCCCGCAAACGCCGAACGCGGAAGCGCCCCGCGCATAGGGGTTGCCTTCCGAGCGGCAGGTGTATTCGAGGATCGAATATTCCGCCCCGTTGCAGGCTTGCGAAGACTGCGACGCGACACGATAGCTTTCCTGCGCAAGTCCGAGCCAGTCCGCGGCGTGCGTTTCCGCATCTTCGGGCGATTTCTGCTCGGCGACCAGCACCACAAGCTGCGCGTCATAAAGATCTGCGTCTTCGCCGTCCGCGTTGGTAAAGCCCTGCGGCTCGCCGACCGCCCAGAGGGCGTAATACATCCCGCTTGCGGCAATCGCGTCGTTCGTGTCGCGCAGGGTCAGGCCGTTATCCAGCGGTTCCACGCCTAGGACGCCGCCGATGGTCGTCCAATCGCCGCCCCATGCCGCGCCGTCGACCGCCTGTTCGGGAAGCCGCTGCACGCTACAGCCGGTCAGCAGCAGCGCCAGCAGGCAAAAGACTGCAAAATAACGTTTCATTTTAAGGTAACGCTCCTTCCGTCAATCGATCCCATAGGGCCTCGCACCCTTCCGGATACGCGGCCGTTTTTTCGGTCCGGAAGCCCCGGCGGGCGAGATACAGGCCGGAAACCAGTTCGCGGCTGCTGCCGGTAACCGTCCGGTCGATGAATTGATAGGTATACATCCCCAGCTCAAAATCCACCAGCGCCGGGCATTGCTCCCATGCAAGGAAGGCGCCTTCGGCAGAGCGGCTGCCCTCCGGGGGAAGGGAGCCATCCAAACGGCACAGGGCGTGGTGATCCGCCTGAAATCGTTCCGGGTCTTCCAGCAGGAAGAAATAGCTTTCGCATTCCAAAATATCGCCCAGCAGCGCGGTCGCTGCGGAAGCCGAAACCGATGCATCCGCATTCGCGACGGTGTACTGATGGAACTGGACAACCACGGTCCCGTCGCCGTTCAAGTCTTCGCCCAGCGCGGCAAAGCCCTGTTCCAGTTCGACGACCGTGTCGTCGGGCAGGGCGTTCGCGCCGACGTAGGCGACCTGATAATCCGGGCTTGTTTTCCCGATGCCGGAGGCGTCCCAGAGGATGCTGCCCGCGGTCGCCAGCGCCGCAGCGCCCAGCGCGACCTGCCATTTGTGGTAGCGCCACCAGTTTTTCCGTTTTTGCGCCGGGGTCAGGACGAGCGGCCTCTCCGGCTGTTCGTCCCGGTGCAGCCATCTCAAATATGCGCTTGCCATGGTCAGCCCTCCCCAAACGGTTCCCGGGTCGTCCCGCCTGCGGCGTAGCTCACGGGTAGGCAGATCAGGGCGGGGATGCTGGAACGATCCTTCGTCAGGAGGAATTCGACACAGGTCTGCGCGATCTTTTCGACCGGCTGTACGATCGTAGAGCAGTAAAGCCCCTCTGTGCCGAAATGCTGAGAGCCGTCAAAGCCGATGATCTGCACATCCTCCGGGACGCGGAACCCCAGTTCCTCCAAAAGCTGCCGGATCCGCCACGCCAGCAGGTCGGTCGAACAAAAGATCCCATCGATATCCAGCCGCCCTTCGCCGTCCCGATGCAAAAGGAAAAATGCCCGGAATGCTTCAAAATCTTCCCCGTCGTTCAGTTCCAGCGCGTCATAGGACACGTTCCGGGCGCGGCAAAGCGCCTTGAAGCCGTCCCCGCGCTTATCGGTTTCGCCAGGATAGGCCGAGCCGGTGCGCAGGAAGGCCAGACGGCGGCAGCCCAGTTCGAGCAGCGTTTCCGCCGCCAGACGGCCCCCGCCGTAATTATCCGCTGTGACGCAGGGGATGTTGGGGCTGAGAAAACGGTCGATACTGACGAAGGGGAGGTTTTCATCGACCGTCAGCGCGTTATAGGTCAGGCCGATGATGCCGTCCACCCGGTTCTGCTGGACCATCTGCACGCACTGCTGCTCCACATCGGGGCGGGAGGCGGTCACATACAGCAGCATCCGGTGATCCCGTTGGAGGAGCGCGGTGCAGATATGCTGCGCCAGGGCGGAGAAGAAGGGATGGTCGACCCCCGGCAGGATCAGGGCGACCGTAAAGGTCTTGCTGGCGCGCAGGCCGCGCGCGTACTGGTTGACCTGATACCCCAGCTTTTGCGCTGCCTCCTCGACCCGGATCCGGTAGCTTTCGCCCACGGAGATCCCGTTAAACACCTTGGAAACCGTACCCAGCGCCACACCGGCTTCCTTTGCGACATCTTTCATTGTCGGTTGGCTGCTTTTCATGGCGTCCTCCTTTGTGAAACATTTCACGGGCTGCTCTGCCGGGGCAGGAGAGCCCGCGTTTCCGCCTGCTTTTTCTGCATCCATCATACCATTAAGGAGGCGGTTTTGTAAAGGATATTTCATGAAATTTTCGTGAAACGCTCCATTTTTGGCGTTATCAACAATATGACGATGAATCAAATGTGCAAAGTGCTGAAATGAAAGGTTTCACGAAGAAAAGACTTTGGAGAGGCTTGACAATGAAGCTGGGGTTTGATAAGATAAAACCACCTTAAATAACGATTCACGAATGTTCGGGCTGGTTAAAAATGAAGGTTTGGTAAGCATCCTGAGTATGAATCGTTACATAAGAGATGAAGAGGGACACGTTTCGGCGTTCGGGAAGGGAGGTTGAAAGCCGAAAGAAGTGAAACCATTCACGCTACAGCGAATCTATTTTTCAAGGATGTGAACCACATGAAAAACAAGAGTGCAAAATCCTCGGGCGGTACGGTTGCCGTGAAACGGCGCTATACCAAATCGCTGGGCCAGCGGATGAAGGACAACTGGCAGCTTTACGCGCTGCTGGCGATCCCGGTACTGCTGACGATCGTGTACAAGTACATCCCCATGTATGGTATCCAGATCGCCTTCCGCGATTTTGACCCCAGTCTCGGCTTTACCCAAAGCAAGTGGGTCGGCTTCCAGTGGTTTGAGCGGTTCTTCACCTCGCCGAACTTCGGGCGGATGATGAAAAACACGGTGCTCATCGCCCTGTACAGCCTGCTGTGGAGCTTCCCGATCCCGATCATCCTGTCGCTGATCATCAATCAGGTGCGTTTTGCCCGGTTCAAACGGGTGGTGCAGACCGTCCTGTATGCGCCGCATTTTATCTCGGTCATGGTCATCTGCGGTATGATCAAGATCTTCCTGAGCCCGACTGGCGGCCTGCTCAACCTGCTGCTTGGCACGCAGATCGATTTCCTGACCCAATCGGGAGCGTTCCGCACGATCTACATTGCCTCCGGCATCTGGCAGGATGCGGGCTGGGGCTGTATTATCTATCTGGCGACCCTCGCCAATGTGGATGTCAGCCTGTACGAAGCCGCAAAGATTGATGGCGCGTCGGTCTTCCAGCGGATCCTGCATATCGATATCCCGGAGCTGCTGCCCATGGCGATCCTGAACCTGATCATGGCGGCGGGCGGATTGATGAACGTCGGTTTTGAAAAGGTGTGGCTGCTCCAAACCGATCTGAACAAGGCGACCTCGGATGTGATCGCGGTCTATGTGTATCAGCTTGGCATCGAGCAGGGCAAGTACAGCTATTCCACGGCGGTCGGATTGTTCAACACGGTCATTAACATCCTGCTGCTGGTCATCGTCAACAAGGTCGCGTCCAAAGCCTCGGACGTGGAATTCGTGTAAAGGAGGGCGGCGAACATGGCAAATCCCAATCCTGCAAAAATCAAAAAAGGCCCCGGTATGTCCGACAAGACCAGCGATATCGTCCTTGCGGCGATCTGCACGGTGGTGCTGATCATCGTGGCGTATCCGCTGTATTACGTGCTCGTGGCATCGTTCTCCGACCCCTACGCGGTGTATGCGGGCAAGACCTTCCTTTTGCCCAGCGGCTTCACGCTGGACGGCTACAAGGCGGTTTTCGCCGACCCGGATATCGTCAGCGGGTTCTTGAACTCGGTCAAATATACCGTTATCGGCACGATCTTTTCGGTGGTCATGCTTTACATCACCGCCTACCCGCTGTCCGACGACCGGCTTCCCGGGCGCAGATGGATCAGCCTGTTTTTTGTGATCACGATGTATTTCGGCGGCGGCATGATCCCGACCTATTTAGTGGTCAAGCAAACCGGCCTGATCGGCAATATGTGGTCGCTGTTCCTGCCGGGCGGCGTGGCCGTGGGCAACATGATCATTGTCCGCAATTATTTCAAGAACAGCATCCCGCATTCGCTGATCGAAGCGTCCGAGATCGACGGCTGTACCAAGCTGCGTACCTTCATCAATGTGATCGTCCCGCTGTCCATGCCCATCATGGCGGTCATGGCCGTGTTCAGCATGGTCGCTTACTGGAACGACTGGTTTACCGCAATGATCTATCTGGGCGGCAAGGGCCAGCCCCTTCCGCTCGTCCTGCGCGGGATCCTGCTGAAAAGCTCGGCCAGCCAGGAGCAGGCGGCAATGATCTCCGGCGGCTTTGCGGAGCTGAACAAAATGACCGAAATGATCAAGTTCTGCTCCATGATCGTGGCGGCGCTGCCAATGCTGATCGCCTATCCCTACGTTCAGAAATACTTTGAAAAGGGCTTCATGGCGGGCGCGGTCAAGGGCTGACAAAACGGCTTTTAACGTGTTAAAAGGGCGGGCCGAAGAACATCGTTCTTCGGCGAACTCCCTCTTGACGGCAGCGTTTTGACAATCTATGATAGGAAAGGAACATCGTTATGCGAAAAAGCATGAAAAACACTCTTGCCCTCGCGTTCGCTTCCGCGCTGCTGTTGGGCGGCTGCGCGGGCGGGGTCGGGGAAAACCCCAACGACGGCACGATCAATGATAATCTGGAGCAGACCGAGTTCCACATCGTCAGCGGCATTTCGGTATTGTCCCCCGGCTATGACGGCAATCCGGTGCTGCAAGAGCTGATGGACAACGTTGGCATTCAGATCAACTGGGAAACCATGTCGGATTCGCTCGGCGAGCAGGTCAATATCCGCATCACCGGCGGCAACCTGCCGGACGCGTTTCAGGCGGTCGGATTCTCCAACTATGACATCGGGCGGCACGGGCACAGCGGCACGTTCCTCGACCTGACCCCGTATCTCACCCCGGATATCATGCCGAACCTGTGCGCGATCCTGGACGAAAACCCGCAGATCCGCGCCGCGATCACGCAGGCGGACGGCATGATCTACGGCCTGCCCGCCGCTGAAATGATGGGAACCGGCGCGACCGGAGCGGACGAAGATTATTCGATCCACTCGATCCAGCAGTTTTCCATGATCAACAAGCGGTGGCTGGACGACCTCGGGCTCCCGGTTCCGGAAACCGTGGAAGAGCTGAAGACTGCGCTTCAGGCGTTCAAGGATAACGACATGGCGCACAAGATCTACGGCGCGGACCCCGGCAGCACGATCCCGATGTCCTTTGATTTTGACGAATGGTGCTCGGGGCAGAACATTTTCTACGCGCCCTTTGGCGTGACCAACTGGAGCGACGTCTGCATGGATCTGCGCCTGACCCGCGACGGGGAAGTGGTATTCGACTCGGTCAGCGACGAATACCGCGACGCGGTCTCGTATTACCATGACTGGTATCAGGACGGCCTGATCGACGTGGAGGTATTCAGCCACGACTCCAACCAGTACCTTGCGAAATGCGCACAGGGCTATGTCGGCGTCGGCGTGTGGTGGGAGGTCAGCGAGCTGATGGCCGAATATGCGGGGGATTATGTTTATCTGCCCCCGTTGAAAGGCCCTGACGGCAAATGTACGGTCACGCTGAAATCCGCAGGCTCCGCAGTCACTTCCGGACAGCTTTGCATCACAAGGGACTGCAAAAGCCCGATCAACCTGCTCCGGTTCTATGACCAGTGGTACGACGGCAAGACCGTGATGCAGCTCCAGTACGGCCCGATCGGCGTATACTTCCGGGAGGAAACGGACGCGGACGGGATGTATGTTGCCATCACCGATGACGAATCGCGCGAGAAGTACGGCAAATCGCTCGGCGAGCTGAAAAGCACTTATGAAGTGCAGGGGCCAAAGCTCATCCTCTCCGAGTATTACACCAGCGTTTTCCACATGGAGGATCGCGCGCTTGAGCGTTTGAACGATCTGGAAAACTTCTGGTTCAATTACGTGGAGGATAAGACGTTCTATCCGGTGGACTGCGTTTTTACCTCGGAGGAACTGGACACGCTCGACCGGTACAAGACCGATTTTGAAGGCTACATCAAGGAACGCGAAGCGCTCTGGCTCCGCGACGGCGGCCCCACGGACGCGGAGTGGGAAACCTACAAGACCGAGCTGGTCGAGAAATACCACATGGATGAGATCCTGCAAGTTTATAAGGACGCTTACGCACGCTATGCGGCGGTAGCATGATTCCGGATATCCTTTTTTGATATGGCAGCATGGGGCGGCGCTGCGCCGCCCCTTCCCATAAAAGGGTTGGCTGCCGTCGGCCCAGGACGGGAACAAGGCTTCTTGAGCCGACGGAAGCAAATCCAATTTGTTTTCAGGAGGAATGATCGAAATGATAAGCGAAGCATTGAAGAAGGCGCGGGAGTTTGAGGAGCAATACGGCCCTCACATCCCGGATCAGGAACGGCCTGCATACCACGCCACCCCGACGATCGGCTGGATGAACGATCCCAACGGTTTCTCGTTTTACAAAGGGGAATACCACCTGTTCTACCAATATCATCCCTATTCCAACGAATGGGGGCCGATGCACTGGGGGCATGTGAAAACGAAGGATTTCCTGCGCTGGGAACGGCTCCCGGTGGCGCTGGCTCCTGACGCGGCGTATGACAAAGCGGGCTGCTTTTCGGGCAGCGCCGTCGAACTGCCGGACGGGAGGCTGCTGCTGATGTATACCGGCGTCCAGCGCGGGCATACCCCGGATGGTTTTATTCAGGATATCCAGACCCAGTGCATCGCCATCGGCGACGGGGTGGATTTTGAAAAAACGGAGGAAAACCCGGTGTTATCCGGCAAAGATCTGCCGCAGGGCGGGAGCACGGTCGATTTCCGCGACCCCAAGCTCTGGCAGGAGACGGACGGCACTTATTCTGTGGCGATCGGCAACCGGACGGCGGACGGCAGCGGCGCGATCCTGCTGTATCGCAGCGCCGACTGCAAAAAGTGGGAGTTTGTGCGCACGCTCGACCGCTGCTGCAACCAATACGGAAAAATGTGGGAATGCCCGGACTTTTTCCCGCTGGACGGCAAGTATGTCCTGATGACCAGCCCGCAGGAAATGACGCCCGTCGGACTGGAATTCCACGCAGGCAACGGCACGGCCTGCCTGATCGGCGATTATGAGCCGCAAAAGCGGGGATTCTCGCGCCAGTTCGTGCAGGCGATCGATTATGGCCTTGATTTCTACGCGCCCCAGACGCTGCTGGCCCCGGACGGGCGGCGCGTGATGGTTGCATGGATGCAGAACTGGGGGACTGTCGGCGCGAAGCCGTACCATTGCCGCTGGTTCGGGCAAATGACCATCCCGCGCGAGCTGTCGCTGAAGGAGGGCAGGCTGATCCAGAACCCGGTGCGGGAGCTGGAAAGCGCGCGCGGTCAGTGCGTGATGCACCGGAATATCCCCGTCAGCGGCGAGGTAAACCTGCCCGGCATCCGCGGGCGGACGCTGGATATGACCGTCACCGTCCGCCCCATTGGGGAAGAATGCTATCGCTGGTTCCGCGTCCGCGTGGCGAAGGACGGGGAACACGAAACAATCATTCGCTACCGCCCCGATCAGAATACCGTGAAGATCGACCGCACCCGCAGCGGCCTGCCGCATGATATCGTCCATACCCGCAGTTTCCTGGCGCGTCCGCACGATGGGGAAATTAAAATGCGTATCCTGCTGGACCGGTTCAGCGTGGAGATCTTCGTCAACGACGGCGAGCAGGCGGCAAGCACGGTCATTTACACCCCGCAGACAGCGGATGCGATCACCTTTGAGGCCGACGGTTCGGCGCTGGTCGACGTGGAAAAATACGATTTGAACTTTGAGGACAGTGAGGGATGAACCGGATGGATATGAAAAAATTTGATGTGCTGGCGCTTGGCGAGCTGCTGATCGACTTTACGGACAACGGGCTGAGCGCGCAGGGGAACCCCGTGTTTGAAGCCAATCCGGGCGGCGCGCCCTGCAACGTGCTGGCGATGCTGCGTAAGCTGGGGCGGGAATGCGCCTTCTGCGGCAAGGTTGGAGACGATCTGTTTGGCCGTCAGCTGCGCGATACCGTCCGGTCGCTGGGGATCGATACGCAGATGCTGGTCATGGATCGGGTTTATCCCACAACGCTGGCGTTTGTCAAAAATGCGCCGGACGGCGACCGGGAATTTTCTTTCTACCGCCGCAGCTGCGCGGATGTGCAGCTTACGAAGGAAGAGCTTGACGAAATGCCGGACGCAAAGTGCTTCCACTTCGGGAGCCTTTCCCTGACCGGGGAGCCGGTGCGCAGCGCGACCCGGCAGGCGGTCTCCGCGGCGAAGCAGAAGGGGATGCTGGTTTCGTTCGATCCCAACCTGCGCCCGCCGCTGTGGAGCAGCGAAGCACTCGCAAAGGAGCAGATCGAATGGGGGCTTTCCCAGTGCGATCTCGTGAAGATCGCCGACAATGAGGTCGGATTCCTGACCGGGGAGACCGACCTTGTGAAAGGCGCGGCGATCCTGCGGGAGCGGTTCCCGAATATCCGTTTGCTGTGCGTCACCGCCGGGGCGGATGGAAGCTATGCGCATTGGCAGGATGTCAGCGTTTTCCGGCCCGCGTTCCTGTTGGGCGGAACCGTGGAGACGACTGGGGCGGGGGATACCTTCTGCGCCTGCATGATCGATTATGTCCTGTCCCATGGGCTGGATGCTCTTTCGGAAGCACAGCTGGCGGAAATGTTGCGCTTTGCCAACGCGGCTGCGTATCTGGTCACTACGAAAAAAGGAGCGATCCGCTCTATGCCCGAGCGGGAACAGATCGAGCAAGTGCTGCGCCGCGAACGAGCCGAATAACGGTTAAAGGCTGATTCCCGATCTGTGCAAATGAGTCGAATTTTGGCGCCGGCGAGCGCCTTTACACAGCTCGTGCATCAGTCTCGGGATAAACCCTTTCATGAACTGAAATCGATTATGCCAGGGGAAACAAGACCGTCGAAACCGGTCCTGCTAGGCGTGTCAAATAAAGGTGTAACTTTACTCGCCGGTATCCCTAAAACACGAATTTGCACAGATAATCTGACACGCTCTCCTTGTCAGGCCTGATCGGGTATGTTATACTTGGGATGGAATACGAACGCTCAGGGTAGGGACGATAGAAGACCGCGTCCCGCCGCAGGAAGGCCCGCGCGAAAAAAACAGAAAGGCAGTCCGCGCGATATGAAAACCAGACCCTGAGCAAAAGGCTGGTGGAACCGGATGAAACGCATTTTCCTGGTAGAAGACGATCAGGCGATCGCCCGAAATTTACAGCGGCTGCTCCATGCGGAAGGCTTTGCGGTGACGCACGCGCCCACGCGGGAGGCGGCCTGCGCCGCGCTGTCGCAAAACCGATTCGACCTTGCGCTGGTCGATATCGCACTGCCGGACGGGAACGGCTTTGCGGTCTGTACGGAAATCAAGGAGGCCCAAAGCATTCCGGTGATCTTCCTGACTGCGTCGGCCGATGAGCCGAGCGTGGTCACGGGGCTGAACATGGGCGCGGACGATTATGTGACCAAGCCCTTCCGCCCGCGCGAGCTGGTCGCGCGCATCGGCGCGGCGCTGCGGAAGAACAGCCGTGCGGCGTACACGGTGGGCGGCCTGCAAGTCGACCCGGCCAGCGGTATCGTGAGGAAGGACGGCGCCGAGGTCTGCCTTTCGGCGCTGGAATACCGGCTGCTGCTGGTGTTCCTGAACAACCCGAACAGCATCCTGACGCGGACGCGCCTGCTCGAGGAGCTTTGGGACGCGGCGGGCGAATTCGTCAACGACAACACGCTGACGGTATATATCAAGCGCCTGCGCGAAAAGATTGAGGACGACCCGGCGGATCCGCGCCTGATCCGGACGGTACGCGGCACAGGCTACCGGCTGGGAGGCGGAGATGCTCCGTAACCGCGAACTTCGCCGCTTTGCCGCCGCCTTTCTGGCGCTGGCCGTACTGTCCGCAGCGCTGGGCTTCCGGATCGGCAGCGCGGCGGGCGCGTTGGCATTCGGGAGCGCCGCCGCATTCGGGGCGCTCTTTTTCACGTTCACCCGGGCGCGTTACCGGCGGATCGCGCAGATGTCCGAGCAGATCGACCTGGTGCTGCACAACGCCGACCGGCTGTTCATCGCCGGCTGCGAGGAAGGGGAGCTTTCCATCCTGCAAAGCGAGATCGCCAAAATGACGCGGCGCATCCGCCTCCAAAACGAAGCGCTCAAGCGGGAAAAGGCATTCCTCGCCGATTCACTGGCGGATATCGCCCACCAGCTGCGCACGCCGCTCACGTCGCTGAACCTGATCCTGACCCTGCTGGCGGACGCCCCGGACGAGGGCGGGCGGCGCGAGCTGACGCAGGAGGGCGAAGGGCTGCTGCGCCGCATGGACTGGCTGCTGACCGCGCTGCTGCGGCTTTCGCGGCTGGACGCGGGCATTGTGGAGCTGCAAAACGTCCCGTTCACGGTCACGGCGTTGGTGGACGCCGCCCTGAAACCTCTGCTCATCCCCTTGGAACTGCACGGGATCGCGGTACGCCGGGAGATCCCGGAGGTCGCGGCAATGCGCGGCGACCTCGGATGGCTGGCAGAAGCGCTGCAAAATATCCTGAAAAATTGCATGGAAAGCGTCGGGGAGGGCGGACGGATCGAGATCGCCTGCGCGGATACGCCGCTGTATCTGGAACTGACCGTCCACGACAACGGCCCGGGCTTTGCGCCCGAAGACCTGCCGTCGTTGTTCGACCGCTTCTATCGCGGCAAGGGCGCCGCCGCATCGGGGCATGGCGTTGGGCTGGCGCTGTGCCGGACGATCGTCGTGCGGCAGGGCGGCACAATCTCCGCGAAGAACCACCCGCAGGGCGGCGCGCTGTTCAGCCTCTGTTTTCCAAAGTGACGGAACTGTCATCGGAAAGTCACGGGGGCGTCAGGAAAAAGGTCTATGATATGGGTAAACCCAAATCAAGGAGGAGGCTCACATCATGGAATTTTTGAAGGTAGATAAACTGAGCAAGGTTTACGGCGACGCCGAAAACCGGGTCGTGGCGCTCGACAACGTGTCGCTGGAGATCGACCGGGGGGACTTCGTCGCGATTATCGGCTCGTCGGGCTCGGGCAAATCGACCCTGCTGCATATCATGGCAGGGGTGGACATGCCGACGGCGGGCAAAGTCTGGCTCGACGGGCAGGACGTATACGCCCAAAGCGGCGAAAAGCTCGCGATCTTCCGCCGCCGCCAGGTGGGGCTGATCTACCAGTTCCACAACCTGATCCCCACGTTGAACGTGGTGGAAAACATCACCCTGCCGATCCTGATGGACCGGCGCAAGGTGAATCCGGAACGGCTGGAAGACCTGCTCGAGCTGCTTGGCCTTCAGGAGCGCCGGAACCACCTGCCGAACCAGCTTTCGGGAGGGCAGCAGCAGCGCGTCGCGATCGGGCGCGCGCTGATGAACGCGCCGCAGGTCTGTCTGGCAGATGAACCGACCGGCAGTCTGGACAGCCGCAACGGGCACGAGATCATACGGCTGCTCAAGCTGAGCCATCAGCGCTATGGGCAGACGCTGGTACTGGTCACGCACGACGAAAATATCGCCTTGCAGGCCAACCGTATCATTACCGTTTCCGACGGACGCATCGTGCGGGATGAAAGGCAGGCGGCGCGGCAATGAATATCTTCCATAAGATCGCCCTGCAAGGGCTGCTCCGCAACCGCACGCGTACACTGGTCACGATCATTGGCGTCGTCCTGTCGGCGGCGCTGCTGACCGGGGTAATGAGCTTCGGCATTTCGCTGCTGGATTATATGGCGCGAGGCGCGGCGGAGGTACACGGCGGCTGGCACATTGCCTTTTTCGACGTGCCGGACAGCTTTGTGCAGGCGCGTAAGTCCGACGCGTCGGTGCTGGACGCCGCTACGACCGTAAACATCGGCTACGCGCCGTTTTCAGAGAGCGAGGATCCGGATAAACCGTATCTGTTCATTGCGGGCTACGACGAAAAAGCGTTCCAGACGCTGCCGGTCAACCTTCTGTCGGGCCGTCTGCCGGAAAACGACCGGGAGGTCGTCGTTTCCGGAGGCTTGCAGCTGACGAGCGGCGGCGAGATCCGGGAGGGCTGCGAGCTGACGCTTGAACTGGGCGACCGCACCCGCGACGGCCTGACCCTCAGTCAGCACGACCGGTACGACCCGGAAAACGAAACCTTCACGCCCCGCGAGACCCGTATCTATACGGTCGTCGGCTTCTGCCAGCGCCCGCAATACGAGCCGTCGCTGACGCCCGGCTTTACCCTGATCACCCGGATCGACCCCAACGGGGCGGACGGCAGCCGCAACGTCTTCGTAACGTTGAACGACCCGATCCGGATAAGCGCTTACGAGAAGGAGACGGAGGAGGGCTATGTATCCGCGCGGAACGACGATGTGCTCCGCTTCCGGGGGCTTTCGGACGACCGGATGTTCACGTCGCTGCTGCTGGCGGTCGGCGGCGTGGTCATTGCGATCATTATGATCGGTTCGATCTTCCTGATTCACAACGCGTTCAACATCTCGCTCAACGAGCGTACCCATCAGTTTGGTATCCTGCTTTCGGTCGGGGCGACCGAAAAGCAGCTCCGGGGCTCGGTGCTGTTCGAGGGGCTTTGCATTGGCGCCGCCGGAATCCCGGTCGGGATGCTTCTGGGGCTGGCGGCGATCCGCGCGGTCATTGCCGCAGTCGCCCGGAATTTTCAAGGCATCCTGTACAGCAGCCCGCTGGCGCTGGTCGTTTCGCCTCCGGCGGTGGCGCTGGCGGCGGCGATCGCGTTGGTCACGATCCTGATTTCGGCATATATCCCGGCGAAAAAAGCCGCCGCCGTCCCGGTGATGGACTGCATCCGCCAGACCGGGGAGATCAAGGTGGAGGCGAAAGCGGTAAAGGTTTCCCGCTTTGCAGAGCGGGCGCTTGGTTTGGAAGCCATCCTTGCGCTGAAAAACTTCCGGCGCAATCGGAAGCGTTACCGCAGCATCGTGCTTTCGCTGGTACTGAGCGTGGTGCTGTTCGTTTCGACCAACGCCTTTGTGATCGATCTGCAACAGGCGTCGGAAGCCGCCGTCGTTTTTACGACGCTGGATCTCGCGCTGGCGATGCCGACGGTAGAGGACGACGAACTGGTTGCGTTGTTTGACCGGCTGAAGGAGGCGCAGGGGGTCGCCAGCGGCGATTATCAGGAGGTACGCCGGTACGTCTGCACCATCCCCGCGGAGGACTGCACGGACGAACTCCGGGCAGAGCTGGGCGAAGCGGACGCATACCCGCTGGATCTGCTGATCCAATTTCTGGACGACGATACCTGGCGGGAAAAGCTGGCGGAAGCAGGGCTGACCGAGGCGGATCTGGACGGCGCGGAGCCGCGTCTGATCTGCACGGCAAAGATCCAAAATCTGGTCAACCGGGTGCTGATGCCAGAGGAATTCGTCGATATGTTCCGCGCCGGGACGCTCGACACGGAGATCGCGGCGAAGTATGGGGACGGGGAGCAGACGAAGGCCGTCGGCCTGACGTTTGTAAACCTTATAGGCCACGACAGTCCGACCGTCGGCGAGGTCGAACAGACGCCCTACTTTTTTATTGCGCTGGCCCCGTGGTCGCAAAAGGCAGCGTTTGACGCGCTCGGCGCTCCGGCGGAGGGCAAGGGGATGACCTTCCGGTCGGATACCCCCTCCGGATCGGAGGCGGAAATGCTTGAAATGCTGCGGGAGACGCCTCCGACGGTCAGCTATACGTTCTGGAACATGAGCAGAATGACCGAAAGCAACACGAACATGATCTTTATCGCGAATGTGTTCGCCTACACCTTTATCGTGATGGTATCGCTGATCGCGGTGGCAAATGTCTTCAACACGATCTCGACCAATATCCGGCTGCGCAGGCGCGAGCTTGCGATGCTGCGGTCGGTCGGTATGTCGGAACGCAGTTTCCAGAAAATGATGAATTTTGAATGCGCCTTTTACGGGTTGCAGACGCTGCTGTTTGGAGTTCCGCTCTCCATGCTGCTTTCGTGGCTGATTTACCGGGGGATGTACGCGGGCGGCGCGGACGCGATTGATTTCATCCTGCCTTGGGGCGCGATCGCGGTCAGCGCCGCCAGTGTGCTGCTGATCGTGTTCGTCACGATGCTGTACGCGGTCAGCAGCATCAAGCGGGAAAACATCATTGA
Organism: uncultured Eubacteriales bacterium; assembly: GCA_910586105.1. Classification (GTDB taxonomy): domain Bacteria; phylum Bacillota; class Clostridia; order Oscillospirales; family Butyricicoccaceae; genus QXXE01. The sequence goes on from CAJUGU010000030.1 coordinate 17,327, forward strand.
CGCCCTGCGCGACGATCTCGCATGATAAAAATTGTAAAAAAAGAATGCCCGGAGCAGGCGCGCCTGCTCCGGGTTTTTGATCATCGGTTGTCGTTGCCGTCGAGAACGTCGTCGACCCCATCGCGGATACCGTCGCCGATATCGTCGATGCCGTCCTTCAGGTCGTCGCCAAGGTTGCCGTCGCCGTTCACGCCGTTCGTACCAACGCCGCCTGTACCGTTGCCGGTTGCGCCGTTCGTACCGTTGCCGGTCGCGCCGTCCATATCGTTGCCCGTGCCGTTTCCGGTGATATTTCCGTCAACGCCGTCGCCGGTACCGGTCCCGTTCATACCATCACCGGTCGCGCCGTTGGTGCCGGACAGGTCGCCGTTGCCAGCCGTGCCGTTGCCGACCGTACCGTTGCCGGTCGTATCATTGCCGTTGGCGTTCGGATCGGTGATATCCGCGCCCGTGTTCCGGTTGCCGCAGCCCGCCAGCAGCGCCGTGCAGAGCAGGAAGGCCAGCAGGATCGTCGTCAATTTTTTCATGGGATTCCCTCCTTCGTTTTTACGCATAGTATTTGAACGAAAAAGGGCGGTTATACAGCTCCTAAAATGAAATTTTTTCCAAATGTTCCAGCGCGGTACGGCAGACGACCCCGGTCGCCAGACCCATCGCGAGCGCGGAGAGCAGGAGCAGCGGCAGGTAGGCCGCGACATAGGCCGACCGCAGTACGAGCATCGCCGCGCCGATCTGGCCGATGTTGTGCGCCGCCGCCCCGGCAATGGAAATACCGACCAGCGAGAACCAGCGCCCGCGCAGCGGCAGCAGCAGCGCCATGACGGCGAGCGCGAGCAGCCCGCCGAACAACGCGAACAGGAACGAGGTCACGCTGCCCATGAACACCGACGCGAGCGTGACGCGCACCAGCAGGATCGCGGCGGCGTCGCGCCTGCGCAGGCGGGTGAGGGCGAACAGCGTGACGACGTTCGCCAGCCCGAGTTTGATGCCCGGGATGGGGATCGCGGCGGAAAGCGGGAACATCCGTTCGGCCAGCGACAGCACGAGCGCGAGCGCGGTCAGCAGCCCGCAAAGGGCGGTCCGTTTTGCGTTCATCGCGCCGCACCTCCCGCGATGATATCGACCTCGGGCTCGCCGCCGGTCAGGCGGACGATCACACGGTTGGGCAGGCAGACTGCGGTCTGCCCGGCGCGGGTGAGCAGCCCGCTGCGCACGCAGACCTGATCGGGGCAGGTCGACTCGGAAAAGCAGACCGTTTGCCCGTCGATGCAGATCTCATTGACGGCCGCGCCTTCGATCGTGAGGGTTTCGCGAAGGCCGTCGGCCAGCGCGACGCGCTTTATGAGGACGTCGTCCTGATAAATTTCGGCGTAGACCGTCCCGCCCGTCCGGGGGAGGAAGCAGAGGGCGACGCCGCCCGCGATCAACAGCACCAGCGCGACGATCGCCAGATCGCCGGGGCGCAGCCGCAGGCTACGGAGCCAGGACATAACCGGCCTCCTCCCCGCGGAAGGTGAAGCAGCCACGCAGCCCTTCGGTCACGTAAATCTGTTTTGACTCCGTGATGAACACCGCGTCCAATCCGTTTTCGGCGCAGTAACGCAGCCCGTCCTCAAGCCCGAGTACGAACAAGGTCGTCGACCGCGCGTCGGCGAGCGTCGAGCTTCCGTTCACGACGGTGACGCTCCGCAGCCCGGAACGGGCGGGCGCGCCGGTCGCCGGGTTGATCACATGATGGTACCGGACGCCGTCCTGTATGAAATACCGTTCATAATCCCCGGTCGTTACCACAGAGGTATCCCGCACGTCGAGGGTCGCCACATAGCTGCCGGGGTCGTCGGGGTCGGCGATCCCGATGCTCCAGGCGGAGCCGTCCGGCTTGCCGCCCAACGCGTAGATGTTGCCGCCCAAATAAACCAGGGCGTTTTCGACGCCGTTTTGCACCAGCGCCTGCACGCAGCGGTCGGCGGCGATGCCTTTGCCGACCGCTCCGAGGTCGAGCCGCGCGCCGTTCAGCAGCTGCGCCTGCCCGTCCGCCGGGAAGGTCAGGTTTTCGCTCGAAACGGTCGCAAGCGCGGCGTCGATCTCGTCCTGCGGCGGGATGCGGCTGGCTTCGGTGTTGATCCCCCAAAGGTCGCCGACCGCGCAGATGGTCACGTCGAATACGCCCGGCACGGTCAGCTCTTTGGCCTGCCGCAGGATGGCAAGGGTATCCGCAGGGAGCTCGACGGCGGCGCCGCCCGCAGCGTTCAGCCGCGCTACGCCGGCGGTCTCCCGGGTGCGGGAGATCTGGCCTTCCAGCTCAAAAACGGCGCGTTCGGCCGCCGTGACCGCTTCTTCGGGGTTCCGGTCATAGGTGCGGATCGACATATAGGTGTCCATTGCGAAAAAACCGGCCTCATATTCCTTCGGCGCGCCGCAGCCCGCGCAGAGCAGGAGCAGCGCCAGCAGGGGAAAGGCCCGCTTTCCCGGTGAAGATAAATGCATTTTCATCATGTAGTATCCCTCCGACTGGACACTATTATATAAGAGGATCCACGGTTTTTCAACCGTGGATCCGAAAAAACACAAAATACTGCCTGTCGGAAGGGACGCGCCGCCCCCGCAGATTTATCGGTTGAGCGCCTTATGGATCAGCACAATGGGGATCAGCAGCCAGCCCAGCAGGCTTGCCGCGATGAATTTCATCAGCGCCATCTGCATGAAGCCCCGCATGTTCATGAAGAAGGTCAGACCGACCATATTTTGCAGATAATTGATGCAGCGCCAGGAAATGAACACGTAAATCAGGAACAGTATGGCTAAAAAGTTATCCATTGTTACACCCCCTTTCGGCTGCGGCTTCAGCCGCAGCCATAAGCTCGTCATAGGGGGTATCGGCATAGCCCTGGGCTTGCAGCCGCCGGACAAATGCATCCAGTGGACGGCGGAACAGCCTGCCAAACCATTCCCGTTCCCCGAACCGCTCGACTAGCGCAGGGCTGGCGGCATAATAAGCGCGGATGAACAGCCTGCCCCAGAGACGGTTTGCCAGCCGGAGGTCGCGATAGCGCCGCAGCATCCAGACCTGCGGGCAGTCGTAGGAACCGTAAACCGCGGTGGCGATGTAGCATCCGCCTTTGCTGAGGGTAAACCCGCATTGCTCCAATTCGCTGTTGAATTCCGAAATGAGATCGGCCTTCCGCGCGATGTACTCCGATTTAAAACGGTCGTTCTGTTCGATACCGGTGTCAAGGTATTGGGTCAACACCTCATAGACCGGCGCAAGATCCCTTGGGGCGAGCGTTTTTTTGCCGCCGACCTCCTTTTGAAATATGCCTGCGTTGAGCTTACAAAGATAATGGAAATGGTAATAGTCAGACATCCGGGTGTAGAAGTCCAGTTCTTCCTCGGAAGCGTCGGTGATCACGTCGAACGCTTCGAGATAAAGGTCTACGATCTCGGAATCTTCGTCGAGCAAGTCCATGTTGCCGGACGCATGGACTTTTTGAAAGAACTGGTCGGCCGCGTCGTCGGCCTTTTCCATCCGTTTTACATATTCTCGATTCATCGATAACCTTCCTTTCAGCGCGTGGAGGCGCGCAAAAATACTCCCACCTGCTATTATAGGTGGGAGCCGGTTGGTTTTGGTATGCTGTCAGCAGACTTTTCCAAATTATTCAGGAGGATCGAGGGGATACCAGGGGCTGAGACATTCCTCCGGGACGGGGTTGCGCAGCAGGAACGACCGGTATTCATTGGGCCGCGAGGAATACACCTCGACCGCGAAACGGTAGGGGCCGCTTTCTTCCGGTGCGGGCAGCCTGCTGAGCTCGATACCGTTATGTCCGATGGAGGTGATCTGCGCTTTCGACCAGATGTTGTTTAGGATGATGCTGCCGGAAGCGTCGAAAACGATCACGTTAAAGCTGTCCTGGTCGGCATAGTCGTCCAGATTCTCCCAGGTTGCGTAGCGGCTGATAATAGGGCCGCCGGGCTTGTTGAATTGGAGCTCCGTCCATGCAAGTCCGGACGGCTCGGGCAGGACCGGGGCGGCTTCGCCTGTGAAATGGAACGCGTCCGAGACGGCGAATGAGCTATCGGTATATTGCACGCCGTCCCCGACGGCGGCCGCCGCAAAATAATGAAACCCGTTTTCCGAAAGGTGTGCCGACAGGTTCACCTGATATTCGCCGGAGGCGGCGCGCAACGCCCAATTCCCCTGTGATAAGCCGCTGACAATGGGGAAGTCGTTTTCGAGATCGGGCGGCTCGGCGGTATCCTTCCGGAATACCAGGAAACGGTACCGCAGCTCGCCATTGGAGCCGGATTCGGGCACGTTGTCCCAGACGGCGATCCCGGTTTCACCGTCCCAATGGGGCCTGCCCGGCATAGGCAGGACCGCGGGGGCGGGCTCGCCGCTTTCGGCTTCCGGAAGCGGTGCGGGCTGGGGAAGGGCGGCGGGCAGCGCCTGCCGCAGCAGAAGGCCGCCGCAGACGACGGCCAGCAGCGCGCCGCCGGCAGAAAGCAGGCGGTACCGGCGGGAGAACGCCCGCTGCACCTGCTCCACGGATTGATACCGTTTGTCCGGATCGAGCGCGGTGCATTTCCGCAGGATCTTTTGATAGGAAGGCTTGCGCGCGCGGCTGCCCAAAAGCTGTTCCAGCGTAACGCCCAGGGCGTAAATATCCGACCGCGCGTCGGTCTGCGCAAAGCCGTACTGTTCGGGCGGCGCATAGCCGCGGGTGCCCAGCAACGTGGTATCCTGCGCGATGTTCTCCTTTTGCAGGCGGGCCGCGTCAAAGTCGATCAGGCGCAGCCGCCCGTCCTTGGCGAGGAGCAGGTTGGAGGGTTTGATATCGCGGTGTACGATGCCTTTCCCATGTAGGAACCCCAGTACGGAACAAAGCTCCCGGACGATCGCGTGCAGCTGCCGGTCGGAAAGGGCCGCGCTGTCTGGCGCGGCGCCCTCGATGTATTCTTCGACGACGGTCGTCGACTCGTCGGACTCGCGGACTTCGTACAGCTGCGGAAGACCGGGGTGCCGGCAATCCTTCAGGACGGCGTAAACGGGGTGCCGCCCTCTCAGCACTTTTTCGATCAGGAGACGGCCGCTGTCCGCCTCGCGTACCAGCCGCACGGTGCTTTTTTGGCCCTGCCGGATCAGCTTGACCAGTTGGTATTCCATGGTATCCACATCCTTTGTCAAAATGCTTGCCGCGTCCCGGCCGCTCTGATATAATTATAACAGAATCGACAAGGGGGATGCAAGATGGAGCAAAAAACGACTGCCGAATTAAACCATGAGATCCGGGTGGCAAACGACATCGAAGACTTCCTGACGAAGAACGCGGGGCAGTTGCTGGAATGCCGCCTGCCGGAGCATTTGAACCGGCTCCTTGAGCAGAAGGGGAAGCGTAAGGCGGACGTAGTGCGGGGATCGCTGCTGGATCGGGGGTATGTGTACCAGATCTTCGCGGGGGAGAAAACGCCCTCGCGGGACAAGCTGATCGCGCTTGCGTTCGGCCTGCGGCTGTCGGCGGAGGAGACGCAGAAGATGCTCAAGCTCTCGGGCAACCGCGAGCTGTATCCGCGGGATAAGCGGGACGCGCTGATCCTTTTCGCCATACAGCACGGGAAGGACATCAACGACGCGAACGAACGGTTGATTGACTATGGGTTCGCGCCCCTTGGGGTCGCGCGGGAATAAAGGCAAAACAAAAGCCCGTTTGGATCGCGGCGGAAGGCTGTCCAAACGGGCTTTGACGTGCGGAAAACCGCGCGGGGCAGACGCTGAATAAAACGGCAGCGAGCTTCAAAACGGATGGCGGGAAGCCCTCTATGCACGCGATTCAAAAATATTGCCAAATATTGCCGCAGTTAACCGCCCGCTCCGCCGCCGTTCTGGCGGGGCGGGCCGCACCAATAAATGATCGTCCATGCATCCGACCCCGCCGCAGCGGAGAAAGGGAGTCCAGAGGGACGAGTCCCTCTGGCGCCGCCCCGCGCAGGGGCCCGCCCGCCGCGCAGGCAAGACAAGGGAATTTACGTTCCCTGCGGATCGATCGGATCCTCAAACGCGCCGCCGCGGCTCAGGAACAGCCCGGTGAAACGGTCGCGGTGTTCCTGTGCGGAGAACTCCCCGTTTTTCATCCGCGTCAGCTCGTCCTGTTCCCCGGCCAGATTGCCGCGGGCAAGTTCCAGCAGCTCGGCGGCGTCCCGGCGGGGGATCACAACGAGGCCGTCGGGATCCCCGACAAGGATGTCGCCGGGCATGACGACCTGCCCGCCGCAGACCACAGGGACGTTGATCTCGCCCGGCCCTTCACGGTAAGGCCCAAGCGGCGTGACCGCCTTTGCGAAAACCGGCAGGCGGCTGTTTTGGATATCCGCCAGATCGCGCACCGCGCCGTTGACGACGAAGCCGCCTAAATCCCGCATTTCCGCGTAGGCAAGCATCATGCCGCCGACCAGCGCGCGGTCGGTATAGCCCGCGCCGTCGATTACGATGATATCGCCCGGCTGGGCGTAGTCCAGCGCCGCCTGCGCGACCAGATTGTCGCCCGAGGGCACTTTCACTGTAAAGGCGCTGCCCAGCAGGGTCTTGTGGTTGAAAGCGCGGATCCCGCCGAACATACAGTTCATTTTGCGGACGCAGTCGCCGATGTTGCTGCTTGGGATACCGCGGTAGCCCTCGATCAGCGCGGGGTCGGGGCGTTCAAAGTTTAAAAATGCTCGAAATCCAATAGGCATGTCGTTCCCTCGTTTTTCCGTAGGTGTTTTCATTTGAGGCGATCGCCGCCCAACGGGTGGGAAGCCCTGGGGCCATTGTAACATTTTCCCCGCCGCCCTGTCAACCGCATTGGCTCATATTGACAAGGTTGTGAACGAGTGGTATAATGAGACGCGGATCGGTATTATCCAATTTCGATAATTTCGATCAAAAACCGATAGCTAAGGGGGTGAGAAAGATGAAGGATCGACGGCTGACCGACCCGGAACGGCTGGTGATGGGCGTTTTCTGGGATGCGGACAGGCCCCTGAGCGCCAGCGAATTGATCCGGCTTGCGGTGGATGCGACTTGGAGCGAAAACCATTATTTCAAGATCCTGCGCAGCCTGGAGAAAGACGGTTTCATTCAGGTACGCAGTCTGGAACGGAAGGGGACGCGCTACGCCCGGCAGTTTGCCGCCTGCATTTCCAAGGAGGAATACGTTGCCCGGATCATGAAAATGGAAGAGCTGCCCCGGAAAACGCTGGCGAAGATCGCGCTGTCGTTTGTCGGGGAAGATGTCCTGCGCATGAGCGCCGGGGAGCGCGAAGCGCTGATCTCGGAGCTTCAGGAAATGCTGGAACGGTACAAAAACGAGGGGGACGGGGAATGATGCTGTGCAGATAACGTTTTTATCCATTTTGAATACGGCGGTTTGGAGCAGCGCCCTGCTGGCGGCGCTCCATCGGCTGCGCGGGAAAAGCTGGTTCCGGGACGGAGCCGGCAGTCCGCTGCTGCCGGCGCTGTATGCGCTCCTGATGGCGCGCGCCTTCCTGCCGCTCGATTTTTCACGGGCGCTCGTGATCCCGGTCCGCCGGATCTTTCCGGATATTTACTATTTCCTGTGGAGCCCGCGGGGTTATGCAGGCGCGCACCCGATTTCAGTGCTCACGGCGCTGCTGGGGATCTGGCTGACGGTATCCGGTTTGCTGCTGGCGCAATATGGCTGCATTTATGCGCGCACGATCCGGAGCATCCGAAAGTATGCGCGCCCAGCGGAGGAAAGGGCGCAGGCGATGCTGGCGGAGATCATGCGGGAAAACGGGCGGCAGATCCGGCTGGCACTGTTGGAAATGCCGCGGAACGTCTCGCCGTATGGGATCGGCGCGTTCCGGAAACGGATCGTGCTTCCGGAACGGCGGTATACCGACCGGGAGCTCCGTTGTGTGCTGACACATGAATATATGCATTTCGTGCATCACGATTTCTGGCTGAAACAGGCCGCGATGTTGTGCAGCATGCTTTTTTGGTGGATCCCGGCGATCCGTTTGCTGAAGGCGGATATGGAGGAAGCCCTTGAGATCCGGTGCGATCTGGCAGCCGTCCGGCGGATGGATCGGGCGGAGCGGTATTTTTACCTGCAAACGGAGCTTCAGGAACTGAAGCACGTGGAAGCGCCGCTGCCGTATGCGTCAACGCATCTGTCGGCGAACCGGGAAGCGGAGACGATCCGGAAGCGGTTCCGTGCGGTGATGGGGCTGGACGCTCAGCCGCCCCGCGGCGTCCGCGCGTTGGTGCTGGGGATCTTTGCGCTGTTGATCTTCGTGTCGTATGCAACGATCGTACAGCCGGACTCGCCGCCGCCGCTCGGCACAGAGCCGGATACGATCGATTTTGAAATCGCAGATTCTTATATTTTGCATACAAAGGATGGAGAGTATTGGATATATGTAGAAAATACGAAAACGTGCGAAATATCGGGAGAAGCGGCAGGATTATATGAAGAAAACGGCTATATTATTGTTCAGGAGTGAATCACATGAAAAGACAGTTTTACAAAATTTTTTGTACGTTGTTTGTTGTTTGCATGTGCGTAATGCAGATTTCTGCATATGCAGCAAATAGCACGGATGCAGTCGAAGAAAGTAAAGAAATGTGTGCGGATATTGAGATAACGCCACATGCGGATATTATAGAACTGCGAACGAGGATACATAATGGTGTAGCTCAACACCGCCATTGGAATCGAACAAAACAATGTTGGGTTGAGCCTGATTGGGTCAACTCGTGAAAAATTTTGTACATTGATGTTTTCGCGGATTGTGAAAGGGGTGATGCTTATGATTGTATTCTAAGATGTACATATATGGCAAGTCGGTTATATCAATTGACTTGCCGTATTGTGTCCATACAAAAGGTTAGAGAGGCTTTAAGACATTTTAGAAAGGACAAGATACGCTATGACAATAGTAAAACGATTTTTAGCGACTGTATTGAGTTTATCTATGCTGCTTTTGTTTGCAGCTGCGGCGGATATCCCGTTTGAAGATGATTTCAATAATTCGGCAGTGGTCGAGCTTGACGCTCAGGAACCTGTGCTGGACATGGAAGATTTAATTGAAACAGATTCCTTTTTCATCCCGCAGGACGAACTGGAAGCGATCGATCCTGATGCTGAGGAATACGAATCGGATGCGGAAGGATCGGTTGAAAGGGCGGCTGTAGGCAGCGCTGCATTTGATTATAGCACTATTGATGATATCAATAAATTTGATTTATATCAAGAAAAAATGCAGAATTCACATGATGGAATAAGCTGCGTTCCTGCCACAGCAAATTTCACAAATGCAGATAACGAATTAAGAACAGATAGATGTAGATTTGGTGCGTTTTTGCGCAGTTCAGATGAAAGGCAGCGCTATTATATATATAACGCGCCATATGACCATCAACTGTATTCCAATGTTTTTACAATCTATGCCGATTCAGAAGTGAGATTTCTGATGACAGATTATGACAATCGCGAAGTATTTAATGAGGTGTCTGCTCTTAATAATAATAAAGTAAGATATTATAAAAAATCGAGAGTTGATGGACATAATGTCTATTACATTGAATTGGAGCAGGCACCTGTAGGGGCATCTGAACAGAAAATCGTCTTTTATACTGATTCTGAAACCGTACAGCCGCATTACTCATTCTGGTTTGGCGAACCCCTTTTGATTCACAAAAAAGTGAATGCGGGTAGTTTTTCTGTGAGCGCATCGACACCTAGTACGAGTTCGTTGACGTATACAATTAACTCGCCGTCAACGATTCCTGAGAGAGCATGGGTGACACATGTCAATGTCAAGCGTAAAAGTATTTCTGGAGCAAAAAATATAAGAGGAGCTGACATAAAATTGATTTTTCCGGACGGAAGAGCTCGATATAAAAGAGCAACGATTTCTGAAATCACTTTGTCTGGAGGTGCGAATTCGGCACTTGCATTCCCGGCAAAAGGGAAATATAGATTCTCGTTGGACGGCATTCGTTGGGAGACTACTGCTTCATTAAAAGGAGGGAGCGTATCTTATCAGGGACTGGTAGAGATTGAGTATGCATATGCGTTTGGAGCTTAACATTTAATTATATGCCTCGCGGACATCGAGGCCGCGAGGCATGTCCCTAACTTAAAGGAGTGAAAGCAAATGAATGGGATCCAGGGAATCAACAGCTATGGGGTCGAATGGACGCCGACCGTACAAAAGCAGACCCAAAACGCAACGCGTCAGGCGGAAACCGACAGCTACACCCACCAAACGGCAACGGGAACAGGCAAGGAAAAGGTCAGCCGTTTTACGGCTGAAAATGCAAAAGCACTGGCGGAAAAATATGATATCCGGAATATGTCCCGCAATACATACAGCAAACTTCTTCAGGAGCTGCGGGACGGCGGCATGATTTCCGCGAAGGAGTTCAGCATCGCGTACAGCGGCAGCGGTTTGGCGGAAGAATTAAAAAGCGCGCTGCCGTTCGGCGACTGCGAGGCAGATTTTTGGGAATTGTTGAAACAAAACGACGAACTTTGCAGCAAAAATCCAGACAAAGCGGGGGAGGACTTGGAAACCGCAAAAACCTATTCACATTTGCATGAGATTTTCCGGGAAATCAATGTTGCACGTGCAGATGACAAGTCGTCCGAACCGGATCCGACGACTCGATTTGGACGACTGCTGAAACTTTTAAAAGAAGATAAATCGTTTACAGGGTCTCATCATAGAAATTTTATATCCCATCCGTTTGCCCGGCAGGTAGTAAAAGAAATGATTTTAGAGGATAAAGACCTTCAAGATCAAATTGCGCAGGATATTTGGACTGAAACATTAGAACACAACATAAGGGCGTTAAAAAACCCGAATGGATCCGGAGCGCCCAGGTACCTGCCGTCGACGCCAAAAGGTTTCAATATCAAGGCGATGCTGATGGGTGGAGAAGAATCTCAAACCGAAGTTTTGGTTGCATATAGTAATATTTTAACGCACAAGGCGCAGACCTGTGGGCTGACGGAAACCGAACGGTTTTTCGATGTACATACAGCAGAGCTTGAAATGCGGGTGCGCGGAACCTTTGAGGAGCGGATGGAACCGGTGCTTGCCAACATTGAAAAAGGGTTTCAGGACGCGGGGAAAGAATTCGACCGGGAGAAGGCCTATTCCTTTTATCTGGACACAACAACCTTTACCTTTAAAGTATCCGGCGGTACGGAAGATGAAAACGCACTGATGGAGCAGCTGATCAACTGGAAGGGCAACAAAAACACGGAAAAATACACATTTGATATGGCGATGTCAGCATTCCACTACCACCGGGCGCCGGATTTAAAATGCAATCCGTGGCTGACGGATAAACTGAGCTATCGTGACGAAGTCGTTTCACAATACGGCGTTGCGAACGTCCCGCGGTCGTACACACAAAAAATGCAAAAGCTGGTTGGCGCGCATGAGCGGTACCGTCTGGATCGATCAATGAAAACGAAATTCGGGTTCGGCATAGACGACCTGTGCTATAAAAACGGTAAATTGACCGGACGCACGGAAGCCGTGTCAAAGCTGGTGGAGAAGGCGGGGGAATCGTTCCAATGGGAATATAAATCGATATATTTTGACACGCTCCGAAAATACAAAGGCACGCCGACCTTCACCGAAGCGGTATTCACACTTGAAAACGGGAAGTTTTCGACCCCTTACTAAGCGGCAGGCCGCAAGCGTGCGCGACCGCTTACGCCGACCGAACGAAGGCCGTCGCATTTGAAAAAATCACCGGCGGATGCGTTCACGCTGAAATTAACAAGTTTAAGGTTATGCATCCGAAAGCAGGGCGGAGGCCATAGGGAACGGGCTTCCGCCCTCTTTTTGTTTTTTTCATGTTTCCCCTTTTCGCGACGGCAAAAATATGGTATCATGGGAAGGAAATCAATTTCGCGAGGGCGGTTTACCGAATGAAACTCATCCTGATCTATCTGGCCGTAGTGAATCTGGCGGGGGCGGTCGCCGTTTGCTGGGATAAACGGCGCGCCCGCCGTGGACAATGGCGCGTCCGCGAGCGGACATTTTTTATGTTTGCCCTGCTGGGCGGGACGCCCGGCGTTTATGCCGCGATGCGGCTGCGCCGCCACAAGACGCTGCACAAGCGGTTCATGTGGGGGCTGCCCGCCATTTTCCTCCTGCAAATGGCGGCGGTTTGCGCGGGGGCGTATTATTGGTATACCCATTTCGGTTTTCCTGTGAGGTAAGATATGACTGATTTTTTGATCCGACGTTTCGTCCCCGGCTGGCAGGATACCCGCGACACGCGGGTGCGCGAGCGCTATGGCGTACTTTCCGGCTTTGTGGGGCTGGGCTGCAACGCGCTGCTGTTTGTGGTCAAGCTCGCGATCGGGCTGTTCACCGGGTCGATCTCGATCGCCGCCGACGCGATGAATAATTTATCCGACGGATTGTCGTCGCTGATCTCCATTGTAGGGTTCAAGCTGGCGGCGAAGGCGCCGGACAGCAAGCATCCCTTCGGCTATGGCCGTTCGGAGTATATCGCGGGGCTTGCGGTGTCCATGCTGATCCTGACTGTCGGGCTGGAATTCCTGAAAAGCTCGGTCAGCCGCATCCTGCATCCCTCGCCGGTGCTGTTCAGCCCGGTGCTGGCGGGGCTGCTGGCGCTTTCGATCCTTGTGAAGCTGTGGATGGGGCTGTTCAACCGCCGGATCGGCAAGGCGATTCAATCCGCCGTGCTGCTCGCCGCGATGCAGGATTCGATCAACGACGTAGTCACGACGACGGTCGTCGTCGTGGGCATGGTAGCGGGGCAGTTCACCGACCATCCGGTCGACGGTTATATCGGCGTGATCGTCGCGCTGTTCATCCTTTGGGCGGGGTGGGGGATCGCGAAGGATACCCTTGCGCCGCTGATCGGCGAGGGCGCGGATCCGGAAAGCGCGGCGGAGATCGAGGCGTTGGTGCTCGGCTTCCCGGAGATTGTGGGCGTTCACGATCTGATCATTCACAACTATGGCGCGGGCAAATCGCTGGCGTCGCTCCATGCGGAGGTGCCGGACAGCTCGGATTTTGTCGCCGTCCATGAGGTGATCGACGAAGCGGAGAAGCTGGTCTGGCAGCGCACGGGCATTTATCTGGTCATCCATATGGATCCGATCGCGCTGAATGACGAGCATGTGAATGCGACGCGCGAGTTGGTGCGCGAAACGCTCGTCGGCCTGGACGGACGTCTGTCGATGCATGATTTCCGGATGGTGAAGGGCAAAAAGCAGATCAATCTGATCTTTGACGTGATTATACCGTTTGAATACACAAAAGCGCAGCGGGATTCGCTGCGCGCGGAATTGACCGATCGAATCCGGCGGGTCGACGCGCGGTACAATCTGGTCATGACGCTCGAACATCATATGTAAGCGCGGAGGAGCGGGACGCCGTCCGATGTCCCGGGAACTGCGGGAAAGGTACGAAGGAGGAATTTATGCTATTACTTGAAAATGCGCGTGTGATGGACCCTTATACCGGTTTTGACGGTGTGCGCGCGCTTTTGATCGACGACGGCGGCACGATCCGGGAGATCGCGGAGACGATCAACGCGGAGGGCGCGCGGCGGGTCGACCTGACGGGGATGGCCGTGACGCCGGGCTTTGTGGATACGCACGTGCATTTCCGCGATCCGGGACAGACCGAAAAGGAGGATGTTTTCAGCGGTGCGCGGGCAGCGGTGGCGGGCGGTTTTACGACAGTCGTCTGCATGGCGAACACGCAGCCGGTCTGCGACAGCGTCGAAACGTTATCGGGCATCCGGACGCGCGCGGCGCAGGTTGAAAACCTGAATATTTTGCAAGCATGCGCGATCACGCGGGGGCTGCGCGGCCAAACGCTGACGGATTTTGAAGCGTTGCTTGCGGCGGGCGCGGCGGGCTTCACGGACGACGGGGTAAATCTGAGCGACGCCGCGTTAGCGCGCCGTGCGATGGAGGAAGCGGCCCGGCGGGGGGCGCTGTTATCTTTTCATGAAGAGGATCCGGCGTTGTTGGGTTCTCCGGGGGTCAATGCGGGCTCGGAGGCGGCGCGTCGGCTGGGGGTACCGGGCGCGTCGGCTGGCTCGGAATTTGGAATGATTGAGCGAGATATCGCGCTGGCATTGGAGACGGGGGCGCGGGTCGTGTTCCAGCACATTTCGGCGGCGGGTTCGGTCGAGCGGATCCGAAAAGGAAAAGCGGCGGGCGCGTCGATCTATTGTGAAGCGACGCCGCACCACATCAGCCTGACCGAAGACGCGGTGCTTTATCATGGGACATTCGCACGGATGAATCCGCCGCTGCGCACGGAAGCCGACCGTGCGGCGATCTTGGACGGGCTGGCAGACGGCACGATCGACATGATCGCGACCGACCATGCGCCGCACACGGCGGCGGAGAAAGCGCGGGGCTGGACGAGTGCGCCGTCGGGGATCATCGGACTGGAAACGGCGTTTTCGGTCTGCAACACGGCGCTTGTGCAGGCGGGGCGTCTCACGCAAATGCAGCTGCTGGAAAAAATGAGCCGGAACCCGGCGCAGATCTACGGTTTGGGGGGCAAGAGCATCGAACCGGGCAACCGGGCGGAGCTGGCGCTCCTGGACTGGGACTGCGAAAAGGTATATACGGAATATGCTTCAAAGGGGATCAACACCCCCTTTACGGGGGTACCACTGCGCGGCGCGGTCGTAGGCGCGATCTATGGGGCGCGCCTGAGCGGGCTGATGCGCTGACCCTTTGCATCCTATGTGGACGGTGGCGGGCTCCGCCCTGCACCCGGCCCCTCGCCGGGGCGGCGTCCTGCGCGGACGGCGGCG
>CAJUGU010000031.1 GCA_910586105.1 uncultured Eubacteriales bacterium
CTTATGCAAGGTGCTATTCTTTCTTGTCTTTTGCAAATTTCTCTTGACTTTTAGGGCGCTTCTCTGAAAGCTGCCGCCCGTCCCTTTGGCAGCAGGCGGGATCTGGCGGCGTCCCCGGAAGGCGGGGCTTTCTTTCCGCTTTTTTTGCGCAGCGACGATTTTTTTCCTGCAGCCACCGGCAAAAAACAGCAAAATCACTCTTTCTAAATGGCCGCAACTTTGCTATAATAAGAAAGTATTTGGGCCTGCGCCCATTGGCGCAGGTTCATGGAAAAGGAGCAGAGCATGGATGCGTTAACCCGGATCGCCGCGCTGCGCGAGCAGCTGCGGTACCACAACCAGAAATATTATAACGAAGACGCCCCCGAAATCCCCGATTTCGAGTATGACGCGATGCAGCGCGAGCTGCGGGCGCTGGAGGCCGAGTACCCCGAGTTCGCCGACGCGGATTCCCCGACGCTCCGGGTCGGCGGCGCGCCTTCGGAAAAATTCTCGAAGGTGCGGCACTCCTACCCCTTGGAGAGCTTGCAGGACGTATTTTCGTTCGACGAATTGCAGGAGTTTTTCGACCGCGTCGAAGCCGCCGTCGGGCAGGCGGAGTATGCGGTCGAGCTGAAGATCGACGGCCTGTCGGTGGCGCTCGAATATGAAAACGGCGTTTTCGTGCGCGGCGCGACCCGCGGCGACGGCCAGGTCGGCGAAGATGTGACCGAAAACCTGCGCACCATCGCCGACATCCCGCAAACCCTCGAAAACGCCCCGCCCCGCCTGATCGTGCGCGGCGAGGTCTATATGAAAAAGCAGGTCTTCGACGAGCTGAACGCCGCTTTGGAGCTGGCGGAAAAACCGCTGCTGGCCAACCCACGCAACGCGGCCGCTGGTTCCCTGCGGCAGAAGGACAGCCGGATCACCGCCGGGCGCAGGCTTTCGATCTTCTGCTTTAACATCCAGAACAGCGACGAGCTGCCGCTCGAAAGCCATACGCAGGCGCTGGACTATCTCCGGTCGCTCGGCTTTACGGTCAGCCCCTTCTACCGCCTGTTCCGCAGCGCCGAAGACGTGCGCGCGGAGATCGCCCGCATGGGCGAAACGCGCGGCGAGCTGGGCTTCGACATCGACGGCGCGGTCGTCAAGGTCAATTCCTTCGCGCAGCGTGCGGCGCTCGGCTCTACGGCCAAATTCCCGCGCTGGGCGGCGGCGTACAAATATCCGCCCGAGGAAAAGGAAACCTTATTGAAGGATATCGTCATCACGGTCGGGCGAACCGGCGTACTGACCCCGAACGCCGTGCTCGAACCAGTGCGGCTCGCCGGGACGACGGTCTCCCGCGCAACACTGCACAACCGCGATTTTATCCGGGGGCTGGACGTGCGCGTCGGCGACACGGTGTTGGTGCGCAAAGCGGGCGAGATCATCCCGGAGATTCTGCGGGTCAACCTGGACAAACGTCCCCCGGAGGCCGCGCCCTATGAAATGCCCCGGGCCTGCCCGGTCTGCGGCGCGCCCGTGCTCGACGACGAGGACGAAGCGGCGATGCGCTGCACCGGCGCGGAATGCCCGGCGCAGCTGCTGCGCAACCTGATGCATTTCGCCTCGCGCGACGCAATGGATATCGACGGCTGCGGGCAGGCGGTCCTGCAGGGCCTGATCGACGCGGAGCTCGTCCGCTCGGCGGCGGATCTGTACGCGCTGGAAGCCGGGCAGGTCGAACGGCTCGAACGGATGGGCAAAAAATCGGCGAAAAACCTGATCGCCAGCATCGCCGCCTCCAAAACGCGCGACCTGTCGCGGCTGCTGTTCGCATTCGGCATCCGGCATGTCGGACAGAAGGCGGGCAAGGTTTTGTCCAACCACTTCAGCAGCCTGGACGCGGTGCTGGACGCCTCCGAGGAGGAAATGACCGAGATCCGCGACATCGGCGCGACGACCGCGCAGTCGATCGTGCATTGGCGGGAGCAGGAGCAGTCCCGGCGCCTGATCGAACGGCTGCGGGAATCCGGGGTCAATTTTAACGGCGAAAAGACGGCTT
This sequence comes from uncultured Eubacteriales bacterium, assembly GCA_910586105.1. GTDB lineage: Bacteria > Bacillota > Clostridia > Oscillospirales > Butyricicoccaceae > QXXE01. Next base: position 2,030 of record CAJUGU010000031.1, read on the forward strand.
CCGGCGACCTGTTCGCGGGCAAGACCATCGTCGTGACCGGCACGCTTTCGACGCTTTCCCGCAAAGCGGCCAACGACCTGATCGAAAAGCTCGGCGGCAAGGCGTCCGGCTCGGTGTCGAAAAAGACCAGCTTCGTCGTCGCCGGCGAGGCGGCGGGCTCCAAGCTCCAAAAGGCGAACGACCTCGGCGTTCCGGTACTGACCGAGGATGAATTTATACAAATGACAAAGGAAGGAACGGCTTCCACACTCTGAAGGAGGAAATGTTAATGGCAATCACAAGACAGGAAATCGAGCATATCGCCGTATTGGCGCGGCTCGATTCGACCGGCGGTATTTTTGACCGTCTGGCAGAGGATATGCAGGGCATCGTCGGCATGGTGGACAAGCTTCAGGAGCTGCAGCTTGACGACCTGAACGACGTGATCGATACCGAACGCAAGAACGCGTTCCATGAGGACGAGCCCGTGCAGCATTTTACCCCGGACAGGCTCATTGCGCCCAATGCGCCGACGTTTGAAGCAGGCGGCGTCAGCGTACCCCGCGTCGTAGAATAAAAAGAGGTGGTTTTGGAATGGAACTGATGAAAAAAACAGCGGCGGAGCTTTCCGCAATGCTGGAACGGAAAGAGGTCAGCGCGGTCGAGCTGGCGAAGGCGGCGTTTGCCCGCACGGCGGAGGTCGACGGCAAGGTCGGCGCATACCTGACCGTCGCCGAAGATCCCGCGCTTGCGGCGGCGGAAGCCGTCGACCGGCGCCGCGCCGCCGGGGAAACGCTCCCGCCGCTGGCAGGCGTCCCGGTCGCGGTGAAGGATAACATCTGCACCGAAGGCACGCTGACGACCTGCGCGTCGAAGATGCTGTATAACTTCGTGCCGCCCTATAACGCGACCGTGATCGAAAAGCTCACGGAAAACGGCGCCGTCGTGACCGGCAAGGTCAATATGGACGAATTCGCGATGGGCTCTTCGTGCGAAAATTCCGCGATGAAGGTCACGCACAACCCGCACGGGCTCGACCGCGTCCCCGGCGGCTCGTCCGGCGGTTCGGCTGCGGTCGTCGCCGCGGGTGAAGTCCCGCTGTCGCTCGGTTCGGATACCGGCGGCTCGATCCGTCAGCCCGCTTCCTTCTGCGGCGTGGTCGGGCTCAAGCCGACTTATGGCGCGGTCTCCCGTTACGGCCTCATCGCGTTCGCATCTTCGCTCGACCAGATCGGCCCCTTTGCCCGCACAGTCGAAGACGCGGCGATGCTGATGGACGCAATCGTCGGCCACGACCCGCTGCACGACTCCACCTCGGCCAAAGCCCCCTTTGAGGGTTCGCTGCGCGCCAACCTCAACGCCGATATGAAGGGCGTCCGCATCGGCCTGCCGAAGGAGTATTTCGGCGCGGGCATTTCCGACGAAGTACGCGCAAGCGTGCTCGCCGCCGCGGACACCTATAAAGCCCTCGGCGCGGAGGTTTTCGAAATCTCGCTGCCGCTGGTTGAATACGCGCTGCCGATCTACTACATCCTGTCGTCGGCGGAGGCGTCCTCCAATCTCGCCCGCTTCGACGGCGTGAAGTACGGCTACCGCGCCGAAGGCTGCGAGGAGCTGCTCGACATCTACGTCAAATCGCGTTCGCAGGGCTTCGGGCAGGAGGTACAGCGCCGCATTATGCTCGGCACCTACGTGCTGTCCTCCGGCTACTACGACGCGTACTATAAAAAGGCGCGCGCCGCGCAGCGCAAAATCCGCGCCGAGTTCGCCGCCGCGTTTGAAACCTGTGATGTGATCCTGACCCCCGTCGCGCCGACCACCGCCTACGAGATCGGTTCGCGCACGACTAATCCGCTCGAAATGTACGCGGGCGATATCTGCACCGTTTCGATCAACATTGCCGGCCTGCCCGCCATGGTGCAGCCGTGCGGGTTCGACGGAAACAGGCTGCCGATCGGGATGCAGCTGATCGGGCCGCGTTTCGGCGAACAGAAGCTGATGAACGCCGGGCTTGCCTACGAACAGGCCAGCGGGCTGAAAAACATCATCGCGGCACTTTAAGGGAGGATACCGATTATGAAATATGAAGCAGTGATTGGCCTTGAAGTCCATGCGGAGCTGTCCACAAAAAGCAAAATTTATTGCAGCTGCTCCGCCAAATTCGGGGCGGGCATCAACACCCACACCTGCCCGGTCTGCACGGGTATGCCCGGCGCGCTGCCGGTGCTGAACCGTCAGGTCGTACACTACGCGGCCAAGATGGGCCTTGCCACCGGCTGCACCATCAACCAGCTCTGCAAGGCCGACCGCAAAAACTATTTTTACCCCGATCTTCCGAAAGCATATCAGATCTCGCAGTTTGACGTACCGATCTGCGAGAACGGCGAGGTCTGGTTTTATGTAAACGGCGAGAAAAAATGCTGCCGGCTGGAACGCATCCATTTTGAAGAGGATGCGGGCAAGCTGCTGCATGAGGAGATCGACGGTACCGTCGTCGACTTCAACCGCTGTGGCGTGCCGCTGATCGAAATGGTCACCCGTCCCGACCTGCGCTCGTCGGCGGAGGCGAAGGAATTCCTGGAAACCATCAAGACGACCCTGTCCTACCTCGATATCTGCGACTGTAAGATGGAGGAAGGTTCGATCCGGTGCGATATCAACGTTTCCATCCGCCCCGAAGGCTCTGAGGAGCTCGGCACCCGCGTGGAAATGAAGAACGTCAATACGTTTTCCGGCGCGGTGCGCGCGATCGATTATGAGATCAAGCGCCAAATCGACCTGGTCGAAGCGGGCGGAACCGTCCAGCAGGAGACCCGCCGCTGGGACGACGTGAAAATGAAAAATACCGTCATGCGCACCAAGGAAGACGCGCAGGACTACCGCTACTTCCCCGACCCCGACCTGATCGCCGTCGAAATCGACGACGCATGGCTGGAAAAAATCCGCTCGGAAATCCCGGAGCTGCCGGTCAGCCGTTATGAACGGTATCGGAACGAATACGGCATGACGGCGATGGAAGCGCGGCAGCTTTCCGATTCGTTCGCCAAGGCGACGATGTTGGATGAAGCCGCGGCTTCCGGGAAGGTCAAGCCCAAGGCGGCGGCAAACTGGATCCTTTCGGATGTTTCAAAGTACCTGAACGATACCGAAAAGGAGCTGGAAGCGACTGCGCTGACCTCTGAAAAGCTGGTCGACCTGATCTGTTTGATCGATAGCGGGACGATCTCCGGCAACGCGGGCAAGAAGGTACTGGTGCAGCTGTTCGAGACCGACGAGAGCGCCGAGCAGATCGTCGAACGGCTTGGGCTCAAGCAGGTGTCCGACGAGGGCGCGATCCTTTCGATCGTGCAGGATGTGCTTGCCAAGAATGAAAAGGCCGTCGCCGACTTTAAGGCGGGCAAAAATGTGACCGGCTTCCTGGTAGGCCAGTGTATGAAGGCTTCCAAGGGGCAGGGCAACCCGCAGGTCATCAATAAATTGCTCGCGGCGGAGCTGCAAAAGCTCTGATCTGAGCGTATCTATAAAGATCCGTTTTAAAGGGACTGTCTCCAAAAAGAGGCAGTCCCTCATTTGAGTGGGAGGCAGGAGATCCGTTCGCCTGCCAACCTCTCGCACCGCCGTGCGTACCGTTTGGTACACGGCGGTTTTTTAGTTTACGTCTTAACAGAATTGTAACACCAGTTCCCAAGTTCTTGGACAAAAAAAAGTGAATCACCCCCTAAAAGCAGTATAATGAAAGTGCTGAAACAATCATAAACTGTGAAGGGGTGACTCACATGAATATATTATACCAGAGGGACGCATTGGCAAGCTATGAGAGATGATTTCGCCTTTAGAACCTGTATTCACAAGCCCAAAGCGGCGTCTGGACGGCATCTGACGCGGTCATGCTACGCCGCTTTTCCTTGAAATCCGTCAGGATTCCTGCGGAAAATCGTCTTCGCCTGACCGCGCCATCTACCGTCCATTCACCACTTTCACGATCCACCCCAAGTTTGACAAGATTCCTGTTTCCCTCAAACACTCCATATATAAGCAGCTTTTCCCTCTTGTCCGCTGCTTAAACCTGGAAGCTGGTGTATAACTAAGAGACATTGTCCCAACGGACGGTCTTTTGAATGATGGTAAAGGCAATTACCAACGCCCCATGCCAAGCGGGGAGAAGGCTGCGTATACGATAACAACGCCGATAACTACGATGCTAGCCAGAATCCAGCGGTATTTCCACGGGGTCAGGTCAACTGCCTGTACATCCTGCTGAACCCAGGGCTCGGGCTGTTTGGATCGGTTGTTCCTGTCCATGAGATAAAGGATCAGGAACTCAAGCGGTAGCAGGACGGTGATAGCCCACAGATAGTGAACATTGCTGCTCATGGTGATAAGGAACAGGCCGTAAACGATGATGTGAAACACCAGGATGAAACGGGCTGCGTACTTGGGCAGGTGCTTAAAGAAGAAGCCGCCGAAAACGCCAGACAGTACGGGCAGGCCGATCAGCATGACAAACGAATCGAGGAACGTTTTCAGGCCAGATGGGAAGAAGTAGATCATCGGGCCAATCACCATGGCAAGCAATGCGAATATAACACCGACCTTCTTGCCAACGGACACCAGTTTTTCCTGGCTTGCTTCCTTGTTGATAAACTCGTAGTAGATATCCATGGTGAACATGGTGTTGACCGAGTTCAGTACGGAGTTGAACGAAGAAATGATTGCGCCGAACATAACGGCTGCAAAGAAACCCATCAGCGGCGCGGGGACGACCTGGGTAATCAGTTGAGGATAGGCGTCATCCATTCCGGAAACCTGGTTGCCCTGCAACTCGAACAGTGCATAAGCGATAACACCGGGAAGTGCAAGATACAGGAAGCCAAGGATTTTCATGCAGGCACAAAACATTGCGCCCTTCTGGGCCTCTTTGAGATTCTTTGCGGCGAGCAGGCGTTGAATGAAGGACTGATGGGTGCACCAGGACTGCGTGCAGAGGAAGAACAGTCCAAGGAAAATAGTCGGCCACGGCACTTCCGGTGCGAGTGCGGTAGCGGGGGAAACAGAATTCAGCTTCTGCGGGTAATATTCCATCAGGAAGCGCATCCCGTCCGCCATTGCGAAGCCTTCTGAACCGGATGCTTTGCCAAGGATATGCAGTGCGAGGAAGGGGATCATAAAGCCGCCGATGATCAGCAGAATGCCATTTACTGTATCCGATACCGCGACTGCTTTCAAGCCTCCAAAAATCGCGTAACAGGAGCCGATAACAGTGATTGCGATACAGAGGATTACAATGGACTGGAGTTTACTGCATCCGATGATGCCGGAAAGTCCGAAGATATTCTCGAATACCAGCGAGCCGGAATACAGGATTACCGGGATTTGCACAAAGAGGAACATGAAGATATAGGCGATGCTGAACCAGAGCTTGGTTGTACGGTCATAACGGATTCCGAGCATCTCGGGGATGGTGGAAATACCGCTTTTCAAATAGCGTGGCGCGGCAAAAAGCGCCAGGATCAGGCAGGAAACTGCGGCAACGACCTCAAACGCCATAGCGCTCATATTGGATGCCCATGTCTGACCATTCGTACCGACAAGCTGCTCGGCTGAAATATTGGTCAGCAGCAGCGAACCAGCGATTACGATACCCGGCAGTCCGCGGCCTGCAAGGAAGTAACCTTCTGCGGTTGACTGGTCGTCGTCCTTCGTTTTAAAATAAGAGATCACTGCGACAGCAATCGTAAAACCGATAAATGAAATGACTGTCCAAAGCATGAATATGCCTCCTCACTTTACATAGCTTTCTTCTTTTTACTCCTTCGTGAACTGCTAGAAAATAAACTGTCTGTCAAATCTGCCTGAAACAGGATTTTCGGTCTTTACGAAGTAAAGACCGGAAGGGATATCCCTTCCGACCATCATCCGGAGATTGTGGAAGGCATGGGGAATATGATAAAGCGGATTACTCACGGGTATATTTTGCAACAGTTCCTGTTTTATAGGGTTCCCCGCCGCCCGTAAGGGCAGGCGGGGCGTGGGAAAGAGAGCTGCCCGGCGAACGGACATGAATGCCCCTGCCCAGAGGGTTTACTCTACTTCGGAAATTTTGACCGGGCGGCCTTCCTTAATGGATTTGTTTGCCGCTGCTGCTATCAGTACCGGGTACAGCCCATCCAGATCGGTTACGGGCGGGATCCTGTCGTTAATCACCGCATCCGCAAACGCTTTCATTTCATCAATGAAAGCCTGTGTATAACGGTCCCACATAACCTGATAAGCGGAGCCGTAGGTCGTGCCGTCCGCGCGGGAAATATGTACGGTGTTCGGGATATCGTTCTCATCCTGAACTGCGCCTTCGGAGCCGAACACCTCAAGACGCTGGTCGTAGCCATAAACGGCCTGACGGCTGTTGTCGATGATGCCGATTGCGCCATTCTCGAAGGTCAGTGTGACCAACGCGGTATCTACATCGCCCTCTGCGCCGATTGCAGGGTCAATCAGTACTGCACCTTTTGCATAAACTTCGGTAACCTCGCAGCCCGCCAGAAAGCGGATCATATCAAAGTCATGGATCATCATATCATAGAAGATACCGCCCGAACGACGGACATACTCAATCGTGGGAGGCTGCGGATCGCGGGAGCTGATTTTCAGGATATGCGGTGTGCCGATTTTCCCGGCGCGTACCGCGTCATAAACGCCGCGGTGGTTGTGATCAAAACGACGGACAAAGCCGATCTGCAGCTTTACGCCAGCCTTCTTGACCGCATTCAGCGCCATGCGGACGCGCGCGACATCGTGGTCGACCGGCTTTTCGCAGAAAATATGTTTCTTCGCGGCAGCTGCCTTGCAGATAAGATCCGCATGGGTATCGGTTGACGAGCAGATGAGGACGGTCTCAATCTCCTGATCGGAGAAGATGGAATCCACATCCTTGGTGATGTTAGGTATGCCGAAGCCCTTGACGAACTCCTTACCCTCCGCGTTAAAATACGGGTCGGCAACCGTCTTGATTTCCATTTCTCGGACTGCCATGCTGATGTTCTCAATGTGTACGCGCCCGATGCGCCCCGCGCCGATCACTGCTACTTTCATGTTTGTTCTCCTTTCAAACGTGCCTTTATTTATTGAAGCGCCTGGCGGAGGATTCGGATATCCTCGCAAAGCAAATCATACGGGTTTTCCGCCTGCCTGCGCAGGGGCAGCTGGTCATAATAGTTTTCCAGCAGGATATAGCCTGTATAGTTGTGTGCTTTCAGCCAGCCGATGGTCTCATGGAAACCAGAAGGACCGCTGCCCAACAGTCCGCCGCTCATTTCGGCGCCATCTTTGACATGCAGCTGATTGCACATCTTCGAGTACAGACCTTCCAGAATATTCCGCTCATCATAATTGCGGAATACGTTATAATTCTGGCTGTCAAAATAGAGGTAGAAATTCTTCCGGTCAACAATTTCACACATTTTTTTGAACTCGGCCGGTGTCATCAGGTTTTCGCCTGCAACCGAAATGCCGTATTCGCCCGCCTGATCGCACAGCCAGCGGAATGCCTTGGCGCTGTGCTCCATATCCTCCTCGGTCTTGACTTCACTTGCTGCAAAACCAGGCGCCTGAATAATCTGTACACCCAGTTCGTGTGCGGTTTTGACCGCACGGTCAAGCAAATCCCATACGATCTCGTATTCCTTCGTACCTTCACGGGCGTGCATCGGGATGTTATCAAAGTCATTGAGCGCGATGGCACAATATTCGATGCCGTATTTCTGCTGCTCACTCAGATAAATTTTCTGCATCTCCGGATGGGTGATCGGATAATCGTTCTCATATAATCCGATTTTCAGTGAAAGGGCCTCCAGCCCCACGGAAGCAGCGATCTGAGTTGCGTAAAGCCCGGAGCCGGGCAGCGCCCAGTCGCAGGCCCCGATTTTGATGTCCTTCATCTGTACAATCTCCTTTTCAATGCTATAAGTTCTGATTTTGTTCGTTTTGCTTTCTTTATAGTTCTATTATAGCTTGCAAAATACGAAAACCGTTAGGAAATTCCTGCCTGATTTTCCCGTTGTCTGTCTCATTTTTTTGGATAAAATGGTATTTTCCTGTTTTGGCTGCAAAAAAAGGACGGCATTTTTTGTGCAAAACAAATAAAACAGAGCGTCCAACGGACGCTCTTATCTTGGTACGGATTGTAACGTTTTCGCGACTTAAGGATGGGTGCCGCGGAAATGATGACGATATGCCGAAGGTGTCAGCCCAACATATTTTTTGAAGGTACGGCAAAAATGACTGTTATCATTGAAGCCGAGCTGATCGCTGATCTGGCTGACCGGCAGGTCACTGTTCATCAGCAGGCGCTGGGATTCACCGACACGCCGGTAAAGCAGATACTTCATTGGGGAAAATCCGGTTTCCGTTTTGAAAATATGCGACAGATACGAAGGGCTGATATGGAACCGCGTCCCGAGCTCCTCTAATGTCATCGGTTCCCTGTAATGATTATCCAGCCATGCGATAATGCATTGCAGGAACTCTTCGCTGCGTATGACATCCGTATCATCTGCATAACGGCAAAGCCTAGCATAAATCAGGTTCAGAAGCGCGTTCGCAAGCAGGCAGCTGACTACCTGCGGCGAATCCTGCGTGACCTGCTGTTGGTGCAGGGCGCGCAGGATCGATTCCACCGTTTCCCGGTCATCTATAAAAAAGCATACCGGACTGCTCGTAGGGGCGGTCAGCGTGTTTTTCGGTAGGCCAGGGACCATCAGCCTGCGCAGCACACAGCAATAGCTGATCATAGTGTTGTGCCAGTAAGGCGACTCGCCGTGCATCACACCTGCGTTGCAGATGACAAGGCTGCCGCGCCGGACCGGATAAGTGCGTCCGGCCGCGGTATACTGCCCCGAGCCATTCATAATATAAAACAATTCCAATACATCGTCGTGTTTGTGGATCAGCTGGGAATGGTTTCTGTGATATTCCTCGCCCACATAAATCAATTCCACGAACTCGGCGTCCAGTGCGATCTGTTTTCGGATCATATGCTCCCTCCCACATCATTTTGATGGATATGGGCTGAACCGGTGCGCCGTCAAAGGACGGCACATCGGTTCAGCCATTCAGAAGAAAAAGTAGATGAAAACGGTTCCCCGGCGGGTCGTATCCGCCGGGGGAAACGGAGTGTTCAGCTGGGGCAACTGCATACCAGCTGATTATAATGATACCGGACTTCGTGAAAAATTTCTTTCATAAATCCGCCGGAGCGGCACAACAAAATTCACAAAAAAATAACGATGCAAAAAAGTGCAGCGAAACGCTGGATTTTCCATGTTTTTGCAAAAACGCGCAACGAAAACAGCCGAATAAGCTTCTGAGAAAGTCCGTTAATTGAACGGATATTCAACATTTTCCCGTGTGAAATTTGTATTTTTCTGTTTTTCAGGAAAATTCTGCAAAAAGCAGAATTTTCACTGGCGCAGAGAACGTCTGTATGATATAGAACACCAGTTTCCAAGTTTTTAAGCAATAAAAGCGATTCATCCCCCAAAGCAGTATAATGAAAGTGCCAAAACAATCATAACTGTAAAGGGATGACTCACATGAAAACATTATGCAGAAAATATTTGGAGCAGCAGAGCCTTGGCTTTGCTGCTCCAAACCGAATGACATTGGGCGCCCTGCCCGGAGGTTTTTGCATTGATCCTATGATCCCATGCCGTGCGGTTCGCTTCTGTCCATGGACAGTTGTCTTGCTCCGTGCTTCCCACTGAACGCGGGAAGCAGGAAAATCATGAACCCGGCGACGATCGCAAGCCGGAAGATCTCGTTCACCGAAGGGAATGCCGTCCGGGTCATCTGCGTTATCGCCACTGCGGCGCAATCCGCCGCGCCTGCGCCCGCTATCAGCCAGATCCCGACCGTTTCGAGCGGCTGAATGCCATGTTCGGACGGCGTGAACGCCGTCAACAGCATCCCGAGCATGAACGCTACGTTTTCCAACGCTATGAGGATCGCCGCAAGCGGACCGATCGCGGCGATCGCCCATCCCCCGCAAAGCGCGAAGACACTGCCCAGCGCCAGCAGCAGTACGCCCGCTTTTGCCGCCCCGGAAGGCAGGCCATGCTGCTTATAGATCAACAGCAGCGCTACGCCATAGCCGAACAACATCGGTTGAAAAATGCTAAGATATTGGAGCGTCGCCCCGCTGTACGCGATCAGGTTTTCATGGATCGCCCGGGTAAGGGCGGGGAGCAGCAGATAGACCGCGACCGCCATTACCGCCGCCCGCCAGACCGGGACCGGCTGTTCGGCAGCGTTCCGGGCACAGGAAACGCCGTGGAACAGGAAGGCAAGCCCTACGGCTACCGTTCCGGCCGCAAACAGGATCGGCGCCGCCGCAGGGAGCACGCTCCCTAAAATCGGGAAAATGACGATCATAAGGATCGCCGCAAGGATCGTAAGCATCATGATCTTGAACCCCTTTCCTTCGCAAACCGTTTGTGGACTTTGGTCTCCGCACGATTTCCAGATCGTAGGAAACCTCCTTGGACGATTCCATTATAGCATGCGGGAACGCAGGATGCAATACAGAACGGCTTCGATCTCGCGGTAAATCTTGCCGCTGCGGCCCAATGAAAGCGTTTTTGTGCAAAGGAACCGTTTTCCGTTTTGGAAAACGGTTTCGAGAGAAGGCCTGCGTCCCGGACGCCGTTCATCGGCACGGCTCGCTTGCTCCCGCAGCGATACAATTTGAAATACCTGCGGACAACCATTCCGGGAAATAAAACTGCACCTGTGTTTGGATCGTTTTACAGGCCGTCTGCACATTTTCCGGTGTTATATAAGCAAGCGGCAACAGCAGCAAAAAGAGTTGCCGTCCGTTCTCGAACGCAAGAAGCTGTTCGATTTCATCGAAAGCGATCGTCTGCAATTTCCAATGCGGGCCGGTGCTTCCGACTTCCTCCCCGTTGATAAAATAAAGGGTGTCCCCGGGGTGGAATTCGATCCGCAAAATATTGCCCGTTGGCAATCGTGCTTCCAATGTAGTTGGATCGTCGATGTATCCATCGGTTTCATCCAAAACGCCCGGCCGGTAACCGGTGAACGCAGCCCACCAGCGTTCGATCTCCAGGGTGCAACGTTCCAGCAAAAGATCCGTTACCGAAACATCCGTTTTTTCGTCATATGCGTTCGGATAACTGCAACCGAAATAATTGATCCAAAATTCAGGGATATCGATATCTTCGATATGAATGATATTCATCGTTTCCGCTTCCTTTTACCGTAATTTTATGGATCCCAAAACCGGTCAGTGGCGATCCTAACCCCAATTATAACATGGTTTTCGATTTCTGCAAGCGTTCCGACGCGCCGGTGCAGGCGGCGTTTGGACGGCGTCCCGGCTGCGCCCGCGCGGAAACGCCTTATTTTGGAAACTTTTCCCGCGTAGGTCTTGCAATTCCTTGCCCTATCGGGTAAAATTGCAGTATGTCCCCAACGCGCCTGCCCTTCGGGAGCCTGTTGGGATCCACAATCTGAGAGAGGACGAAAAAGGATGAAACAAAGATTGATTTCCCTAGCGCTGGCTCTGGCGTTATTCCTTGGCCTGACTGTCCCCGCTGCGGCCGCCGGATCTTATGCGCCGTATACGATCAACGGCACAGCGTATGACGGTTCTGCTTATACCATATCCTTCAGCGCGGCAACGATCGAGGAAAAGACCGTGCAGATCCGGGATAAACTGATCCATGCCTTTGGCGATCCAGATGAAATCAGCTCCTATCGCAATGAACACGTTGTGTTCGTGGTACTCAAGCCCGGAAGCGCCGTATCAATGTCCCTGAGCGATGTCTGGGGTCCCTTTTCGATCCGGGAAATGGAGCTGGATGGGAATGACCAATTTACAATCGTGGAACACGAATTTTCTGTCCGCGAGGCAGATGAAGGGCTTTTGAAAAGCGATCTGGAAACCGGCGCTTCCATGCTGGAGGATATCGGCGGCGTGACTTATATCGTCGTCTATGAAGATCGGCTGCTTGCCGCTTCTTCCGGCTTCACCGATGTAAAATCCGACGATTATTATGCCGATGCGATAAAGTGGGCGGTGGATCAGGGGATCACAGCCGGGACAAGCCCGACCACCTTCTCCCCGGAACAGACCTGCACTGTGGCGCAGATTTTAACCTTCCTTTGGCGCGCCAACGGCTCTCCCCGGCAGACAGGCGGCAACCCGTTCCGTGATGTTTCATCCAGTGATTATTATTACGATGCGGCATTATGGGCCCACAGTAAGGGGCTTGTGTCCGGGAACAAATTCAACCCCGACGCGGCCTGCACCCGCGCTATGACCGTGACGTATCTGTGGAAGCTGGCAGGCAGTCCCGATCGCAGCCGCGCGGAATATGGCGCGCAAACGATCGCAGGCGTTGTTTTCGATGGGACGCCTTGTCAGATCGAGTTTAGCGCCGCGACCCTGGAAAATGTTACGATCGCCAAAGCAATATATGATATCGACACCGATACGACTGCACAGGAGCGGGAGCAGGTCGCTTTGATCTCCGTTGCACCCGGCAGTAAGATGACGGTCAGCGGCGTCCCCGAGGTTTCCCTGCTGCATTATATCAAGGAGGACGGCGGGTATTCTGATCCGGGCCCCAGAGGTTCTACCGAAATGTCGTCAGCCGTACTTGTGGGCGGCGCGGATGAAATCGCAGGCGACGCTGCGTGTCTCCATTTTCATGGCACGGCTTGGGAAATCATGGATTTCAAAAGCGAAAGCGGGATTCCGTATCTGATCGACATGGGTTCCGAAACCGTCCGCTTTACCGATGTTCCCGCCACGGCGGACTATGCGCAGGCCGTAGCTTGGGCAGTCGAAAACGGGATCACCAGCGGCTCCAGTGCAGCAGCGTTCAGCCCCAATGCCACTTGCACCCGCGGCCAGATCGTCACCTTCCTGTACCGCGCCATGGATTGACGCGCTCCCGGTATCCCTTTTGAGGACCCCCCTTCCCGGTTGCTCTTTCCGGATCGGGAATATGGATTTTTTCGTAAAGAACGCCCCCGGCTTGACCTTACGATCGAGCCGGGGGCTTGTTTTTGCTTGAAGTTATGACGGGCGGTCTGCACGAAGTTTTTTCGATACCGGCGCGCGAGAGCGTCAGCCCGTAACCTGCGCGACCGCTTCCGATTGCAGCAGCGAGGACAGGAATTCTTTCGCTCTCTGCGGCGCGCGATAGAATTCAGCGTAAAGCGCCGATTGGCCGTCAAGCTCCTCCATCGCTTCGACGCAGGCCAGCAAACGGTTTTCGTCGCTGCGACTCAGGCTGGAGTATTCCAGCGCCGCCGGGTTCAGCCGATGGGTCTGGATCGCATAATCGATCCGCTTTTCACAACGGCAGCAGCCCGTGCCGCTCCACTGGCAGTATTCCGACAGGAAATCCGCCATCCGGCGGCGCACGCGGGAAAGCCGCTGGCGATAGGCTTCCGGGGTCAGCCCGAACAGCTCCGCCGCGATGCGGCTGTCGACTCGGAACATCGTTCCTAAAATGAAGATGCAGCGCTCTTCCGCGCTCATGCATTGCAGCATCACGTTCATACAGGAAAGCTTCAGCTCCTGCGCCAGCAGCGCGCGGTCAACGCCCTGCGTCAAGTCGGGCAGGCCTTCCAGCTGGGCGTTCGCAATGTCCGCGCCGTAAAACTCAAAGCTGAGCGGGCGCTCGGCAAACATCCCCTTCCGGTAATCGAGCAGGAAATTGCACGCGATCCGGAATACCCAGGTCGAAAACGCGCTTTCCCCGCGCCAGTCCTTCAGTCGGGTCATCACCCGCAGCGTGATCTCCTGCGCCGCGTCCTCTGCATCGTGCTGCATCCCCAGCATCCGCAGCGCCAGATTGAACGCCAGTTCATGTACCTGCGTCAGCAGCTCTTCCAGCGCGACGCGGTCGCCCACGGCGGCGCTGCGCGCCAGTTCGTTGACCTTTTCTTTTTCATTCATGGTTTTTCGCCTCCTTATTTAATTAGACGGCTGGCCCCACGAATTGTGACATAAAATTTTTGCGCAGGCGGCGGAATTGCTTAACCGTCCCAGCGGTCAGCCGGGCAGGATCAGCAGCTGCTTCGGCGCGGCGGTCAGGTTGACCGCGCCGTCTTCGATCACATACAGCATATCCTCGATCCGGACGCCAAATTTCCCCGGCAGATAAATCCCTGGTTCGGCGGTCAGCACCGCCCCCGCCGGGATCTTTTCCTTTGCTTTCTGCGACGCGCGCGGCTCCTCGTGGATCTCCAGCCCGACGCAGTGCCCGAACCCATGCCCGAACGCTTCGCCATAGCCCGCCGCCGCGATCACTTCGCGCGCCGCCGCGTCGATCTCCCGGCCGGTCACGCCCGCCCGCGCCGCCGCGATGCCTGCAAGCTGGGCTTCCAGCACCGTTTCATAGACCCTGCGCATTTCATCCGTTGCATAGCCGACTGCGACTGTGCGCGTCATGTCGGAGCAATACCCCTCGTACACGCAGCCGAAATCCATCGTCACGAAGTCCCCCGCCTCGATCGGCTTCTCGGACGGTACCCCGTGAGGCTTGGACGAATTCACACCCGATACCACGATCGGGTCGAACGACATGTTTTCCGCGCCGTAATGCAGCATCAAATAGGTCAGCCGCGCCGCGATCTCCTTTTCGGTCACGCCCGGGCGGATCTCGTTCACGATCTCCGCCAACGCCCGTTCTGCGATCCGCTGCGCCGAGGCGATCCGCATGACCTCCTCCTCGTCCTTCGGGACGCGCAGCTCTTCTATCGCCTTGCCCAGCGGCACGGCTTCCGCATGCAGACCCTGCTCCCAGCGACGGTATTCCGAACAGGTGAGCGTTTCGTCTTCCAGCGCGATCGTCTGCACACCGTCCGCGTCGATCAGCGCGTTGACCGCATCCGTGTAACTGTCCCCGATCTTCATTTCCTGCACCGTGAAGCCCTTGACCTGCTGGCGCGCGGCCTCAATATACCGGAAATCGGTCAGGAACACCGCCTGCTTGTCCGAAACATAGCAGGCCCCCGCGCTCGAAGGGAAGCCGGTCGCATACCGGCGGTTGACTTCGCTGGTCAGCAGCACCGCGTCCGCGCCGTTCCGGGCTCCCCGGATCTCGTCGCGCCTCATTCTTCCACCAGCGCCTTCACAGCGTCAACAGCCAGCAGATAGCTTTCCTTGCCGAAGCCCGCAATCGTGCCCGCGCAGACCGGCGCAATCACCGAATGATGGCGGAATTCCTCCCGCGCGTGGACGTTGGACATATGCACCTCGACCGTTGGCAGCCGCACCGCCGAGATCGCGTCGCGGATCGCATAGCTGTAATGCGTGTACGCGCCCGCGTTGATGATGATGCCGTCGCAGTCGTCCATCGCCGCGTGCAGGCGGTCGATAATCTCGCCCTCCGAATTGGACTGGAACACATTGCATTCCATCCCCAGCCGCGCGCATTTCTGCACGACCTCCTCATTGATTGCCGCGAGCGAGTTGCGCCCATAAATCCCCGGCTCCCGGATACCTGTCAGGTTCAGGTTGGGGCCATGCACCAATAAGATCCTTTTCATAATGTTACTCCTTCATACATCGTTTTCATCGCCAGCGCGTCCTCCGCCTGCGTCCCGGCGGATTCGCAAATGATCGTCGGCGTATATGCCCGCTCGCGGAGCAGGCGCGCCAGCGGCCCGAATTCCGGGCCATATGTTTCATCAGCGAAGGTCAAATGCCGCATCTCCCCTTTGTCGGTGTATTCGATCTTGGAGAAGTGCGCGTGCAGGATGCGGGCGCGCTCCCTGCCGATGCGGTTCTCCAGCAAATCGAGCACTGCGGCGAACGCCTCGTAGCTGTTGCAGCGCCCGCCCGTCCGCGCGTTCAGATGCCCGAAATCGATGCAGGGTAGCAGCCGGTCGTCCAGCGCGACCAGCTCGCAGACCTCTTCGGCGTCGCCGATCACGTTGCGCTTGCCCATCGTTTCCAGGCACAGGGTCTGCGTATAGCCCGCCTGCTCGACCGCTTCCAGCAGCAGGCGGACGTTTTCCCGCGAATGGCGCATCGCCTGCGCGCGCGACTGCTTGCCGACCCCGCCGCAATGGACGACCAGCCGCTGCGCGCCCATAGCGGCGGCGGCTTCGCAGCTTTGCAGGATGTAACCGGCGTTCTTCTCCCGCCGTTCTGCCTCGCCGGACGACAGGTTGATATAATACGGCGTGTGCAGGGAAAGGGCTATGCCGTGTTCGCGCGCCGCCTCCCCGATCTTCCGGGCGGTTTCCTGCCCGACGTTCACGCCCCGCCCGCACTGGTATTCGTAAGCGTTCAGCCCCAGCCCCGCGAGCCAGGCGGGCGCGTCCGCGCTGGCCCGGAAGCCTGCGGCGGCGAAAGACTCCGAATTCCCGGCGGGCCCAAATCTGATTTCCATCCCTACGGTCTCACTTCCTTTTCGTTTGCCCGAAGGCTTTCCGTTTGCCCAGCCGGATAAACGGTTTTTCCAGCTGGTGACGCACCCCGATCCAGAAATCCCCCCGGTTGATCGACCGGATGAAGCAGGTGACCGCGCCCGCGCGGTTCCCGCCAAAGGTATCCGTATAGATCTGGTCGCCGACCACCGCGATCTGTTCCATCGGCAGGCCGAGCGCCCGCGCACCCCGTCGGAAGCCTATGCCAAGCGGTTTGACCGCCCGGTACAGGTACGGCACGGCAAGCGGTTCGCAAAACCGTTTTACCCGGCTCTCCTTATTATTTGAGAGCACCAGCACGCGGATTCCCGCCGCCTGTAAGCCGTCCAGCCACGGGCGCACGGTCTCCGGCGGCAGGGGCGTGCGGCTCGAAGCCATCGTCCCGTCCAGGTCGACCAGCATCCCGCGCAGGCCATGCTCCCGGAAGAATTCCGGGGTGATCTCATAGATCGAATCGAATACAAAATCGGGTATCAGGTGCATAAACGCGCCTCCTTGTGGTTCTTTTCCGGGCCATGCCCGCATATCGTATCATAAACAAACGCCTTTTCAGGAAAGGAGCCGACCCCCATGGAAAATATCGTTCTTGTGACTACGGACAGCGACCGCGCCCGCCTGCCCGCGCCGTTTTCGCGGCGACTGTGCTTTTCACACTGCCTGTCGCCTGCGGCGGCGCTGCGGCGACGGGTCGCTATGCTCGAGCCTTCCAGCAGCATCTTGGGCGTTTCCGACCTGACGCCGCTGCGTTCGCGCGGGAACGCTGGGCAGCTTTGCGCCGACCTCGAAGCCGAAGTGCGCGCGCTGGGATGCCCGGGGGTCTTCCTCGATCTGGAGCAGAACGTTTCCGTTTTGCAGGAATTCCTCGCGCTGGCCGACGAACGGTTCGCCGCCTGCGGGATCCCGCTGTATGTGCCCGAACGGTGCAGCGGCGGGCTGCGGCATGCCGTCGTCGTCTGCGAAGGCTCGGTGAGCGGCGGCAGCTTCGACCAGCGGTTCACCGGACTGCTCGAGCAATACGGCGGCGGACGGGTCGCGGCGATGCTTCAGCCCGCCTGCACAGCCTTCTGCCTGCCCTCGCAGAACGCAGGCGGTACGCCGCTGACCCAGACCGAACTCGAACAGCTGCGCAGCCGCAGCGGCGCGCAGACCTACTTTTCCAAAGAGCTTTGCGCCAAATACTTTACCTATATGGACGAAAACGCGCAGGGACATTTCGTCCTGTTCGACGACGCAAGCACCATGCAGGAAAAGCACCGGCGGCTTTCCGCGATGGGGATCCATCCCTGCTTCATCCTCGCGCAGGATGCCGGATTGCTGTTGCCGTCGCCCAGCCGGTACGCCCCGCCGCGACGGTGAAACGCGCAGATCCCTGCGCTTGGTAAATGTTAGGCGCTCCGCGATTGAAGGCAGCCGCTATACAGTCAGCTCCGCGAAGCGGGCGCGCACCAGCGCCGCCAGCTCCTGCGGGGCCGTCTCGACCTGAAACCCGATCCGCCCCGCAGATACAATGATCGTCGGCAGCGTTTCCGCCGTCTGGTCAAAAAAGGTCGGGTACGCCTTCTTCATCCCCACCGGCGAACAGCCGCCGCGTACATAACCCGTCAACCCCAGCAGATCCTTCACGTGCACCATCTCGACTGACTTCTCCCCCGCCGCTTTTGCCGCCTTTTTCAAGTCCAGCTCCGCGGCCACCGGGATCGCAAACACATAATGCCCACCGCTTTTCCCCTTCGCGACCAGCGTCTTGAATACCTGCCGGACATCCTGCCCCAGCAGAGACGCTACCGTTACGCCATCGATCGCGTCTTTGCCATGCGGGTATTCATATGCAGTATATGCGATCTTGTGCTGTTCGAGAACGCGCATCACGTTCGTTTTGACTTCCGCCATCGTTTATCCCTTCTTCTCCGGCTTGTTCAATGCGGCTCTCCCGCCGCTGTTCCGTCTTCGTAAAATCGGAAGAATTCCCCATAGATCGCCCGCGCCTGCGCCTCGTCGCCCCAGCTCAGGGGATCGTCGGCATAGGACAGCGCGCAGAACGGCTCCGCCTCCGCAAGCCATCCCGGGAGCAGCCCCCACAGCCCATAAGTCTTTTCGCCAAACCGGCGCAGGGCTTCCAGCTCCGGCGGGCACAGCCTGCCAAGCTCCCGGCTAAGGCATTTGCCGAACGCCGCCGGATCGAAATCTCCCCAACGTTCCGACCACCAGCCCCAAAACAGGGCCGCCGACCGCAACGGATCCGCCGTCTCCCATTCCAGCTCCAGCAGCAGGCCGTTGTCCGGCTGCGCCAAAAAGGCGGCGTGCAGCCGTTCCGCGTAAGCGCTCCACGGCAGCAGGCCCGCGCTGCTCAGCAGCAGATACGCATATAGCGTTTTCATCGCCCGTCCTCCTTCTCAGAACCGGTGTTTACAAGCCGGAGACGGCGGCTGCGCGGTTCTTTCGCGGTCAGGCGATGTCGCATTTCCCTGAAATCCGTCAGGATTCCTGCGGAAAATCGCCTTCGCCTGACAACGAAATCCCTCACGCATCCACCATCTCAACTTGTGAATGCAGATCCTTAAAACGATCCTTCCGTATTATACCCCCCTTTCCCCGGTTTGTCAAAATACTGAAAACTTCCAGAAAAGGCTTGCCCTGCGGGCTGCGGTATGATATACTGAGGGCATTACTTGATCAGAGGTGAGCGAACATGAAAAAGGGGTTGGCGATCGGCGTCTTTATCCTCGGCATTTTTATGACCGGTATCAGTATCACGACCATGATCCTCGGCGCGGTCGGCATGGGAAAAAGCCGTTTGGACTAACGCAGGAAAAGGCTCCGCTGAATCGTTCAGCGGGCTTTTTTATACGGCGAACGCCCCCATTGGAAACCGCCGGGGTTTTGGATCGCCGTGCGGATGCGCAGCGGCCCCGTCTGTCCGTCCGGCTGGAAGCCCGCCGGGCTTGGGGGCGCCGTGCTTCTGTACAGCCCCCCCAACGCCTGCCTGACCGCCTGCGCCTCAGCTTGGGCGCCTCAGCGGACAGCTCGAAAGCGAGATCCGTTCGGCAAGGCTGTGCAGGCCGTTGTCCCGCAGGTAATCCTGTAAGATCGCCGCCGACTGGGTCGACTCCGGGCCGATAATGAGCTCCTTCACCAGCTCTTCCAGCGTTACGCCCGCGCTGCGGCACATCTTTTGCAAATCCAGCGGATAATATTTTTTGATGCGCTCCGTGCTGATGTGGTAGCAGGGTTTGACCCCGAATTCGTCCGCCTCGAACGGCCAGACGACCAGCCGCATTTCATGCTCGCTCCAAAAGGACGGGTGCTTGAACGCGACCGAACAAATCCACGCGTCACGCATGACCGCCTGTATGGCAGGGTCGTCCACCGAAAGCGTGCCCGCCGTGCGGCTGCGCACCAGCCCATAGAACGCGTCGACCAGCGGATGATCCGCCATGTCGTCCTGATAAAAGACCTTTTGCAGCGACAGCGCCCCGCTCGTCATTTGCGCGAGCAGTTCGCCGCGAAACGCGATGCATACGCCCCGCCCACGGTTGCCGTAACGCTCCCATTGGGCGGCGTCATCGCGATGGAAGGAAAAACAGGCGGCGTATGCCGAGTAGGAAAAATCCTTTTTCAGTTCCTCGCGGAATACGTCGCGCACCTCGCGGACGCGCCCCTGTTCGCCCTCCGCTTCCAGCCGCCTGACCACCGCGCGGCATAATCCGCCCATAAAATGACGCATTTCCGCCGCGTCATTCATATTCAGGATGTTGTTGACCCGCAGCTGGGCGCAGCGCAGGATACCGTCCAAAGCCTGAAAATCGGTGTAATGGTAGAGGAGCTTTCTTCCGTTTGCACGCATTCGCGTCCACCCTCCTTCCGTATTCCCTTATTATAACAGCTTGGGCGCGCAGATGCAAGCCGCTGCCGGCCTTCTTCCTTTTTTCCCTTTTGTGTTTCCGAAAAGCGGCAGGCACAGCAAATTTTTAGTTGACAACGGCAACGGTCCGCGTTATAATAATTGACAGCGGCAACAAACCGCGCTATGATAGTTGACGTTGACAACCATCAAAGGAGGGTACGCCATGCACGAACAGACCATTTTAAAGGTGCGGGAATTCAACCGGTTTTATCTTTCGGTCATGCAGTTTTATGAGCACAGCCACCTCGGTTCCGCCTATTCGATTGCGGAAGCCCGCGTCCTTTACGAGCTTGACCGGCAGGAAGCTTGCCGCGCCGACCAGATCGCGAAGGAACTGCACATCGACAAAGGCTACCTTAGCCGAATCCTCAAGCGCTTCGAGCGCGAAGGGCTGCTCCAGCGGCAGCGTTCCGCCGACGACGCACGCGCATATGAGATTCGATTGACCGAAAAAGGCAAAGCCGTGATTGCAGAACTGATCCAGAAAGCCAACCGCGGGATCGCCCCCCTGCTGCGCCATTTATCCGCGGAGGAATGCCGTGAACTGGAAAGCGCGATGGGCGCCGTCCAAAAAATTCTGACAAAAGGAGCATGCGAACCATGAATATCGTCCCCTACGACCCCAAATACAAAGAACAATTTATTGCATTCAATACCGATTGGATTGTTGACAATTTCGGCTTTCTGGAAAAGGAAGACCAGGAAGCCTTCGATCATATCGAGCAGGATCTTGCCAATGGCGCAATGATTTATTTTGCCGTCGAAGACGAGACCGTGCTTGCCGCCTGCATGAGCAAGCCGATCGGGGACGGTACCTGGGAAATGTGCAAGCTCGCTTCCAACAAGCACCGCGCCCACAAAGGCTGCGGGAGCGCCGTTTTTGAGGCGGCTATGCAGTGGGCGATCGATCACGGGGCGTCCCGGCTGTTCATGATCTCCAACAGCAGCTTGAAAGCGGCGATCCATATTTACGAAAAATTCGGGTTCCGGGAGCTTCCGCTCGACGATTACGAGTATATCCGCGGGGATATCGCGTTTGAAAAAATAGTCTGAAATACGCGGTGCCGCCGCAAAACGGCTCCGCCGCCAAAAAAGCAGCCGTGGGGATCCCCCGCGGCTGCTTTGCCAAAGCCTGCTTTACTTGTTGGAACGACGCCAGATGTGCATCTTCTCAGCGTCCTTGATGAGCTGGTCGCGGAAATCCGGGTGCGCGATCGAGATCAGCGCTTCCGCGCGCTGCCAGGCCGACATGCCCTTCAGGCATACCTTGCCGTACTCGGTCACCAGCCAGTGGACGTTCGGACGCGCGTCCGTTACCACCGAGCCGTTCGACAGCGTCGGCACGATGCGGCTTTTCAGCTCGCCGTCCTTCGTCTTGAACGTGGACGACAGGCAAATGAAGCTCTTGCCGCCCTTCGAGAGATACGCGCCCAGCACGAAATCGAGCTGGCCGCCCGCGCCCGAAATCTGCTTCGTGCCCGCCGACTCAGCGTTTACCTGACCAAACAGGTCAACGTCGACGGCGTTGTTGATCGACATGAAGTTGTCGATCTGCGCGATCACCCGCGCGTCGTTGGTATAGCTGACCGGCGCGCTCATGACCTCGGGGTTATTGTTCAGATAATCGTACATTTTCTGCGTGCCCGCGCCGAAGGCAAACGCCTGACGGCCCCGGTCGATCGCCTTTTTCGAGCCGTTGATCTTGCCCGCCATTGCGATATCCACGAACGCGTCCACGTACATTTCGGTATGTACGCCGAGATCCTTTAAATCGGACTGCGCGATCAGCGAACCGACTGCGTTCGGCATACCGCCGATACCAAGCTGGAGGCACGCGCCATCCGGGATTTCCTCCACGATCAGACGGGCGACCGCTTCGTCGACTTCGGTCGGGGCCGCCGCGCCCATCACGCCCATCGGCGGGTTGCCCCCTTCTACGACCATCGCGACTTCGGAGATATGTACGCCGGTCTCCATGCCGCCCAGACAGCGGGGCATGTTTTCGTTGACCTCTACGATGATCGCGCGCGAACGATCGCAGACCGCGCGGGTATGGGATGCGCTCGGGCCGAAATTAAACCAGCCGTGTTCGTCCATCGGAGAGACCTGGAACATGGCAACGTCGACCGGATCGCAGTGCTCGCGATAGTAACGGGGCAGCTCGGAATAACGCAGGGCGTTATAATAAGCAACGCCGGACGCCGTCATTTTGCGCTCGATGCCGGACATATGCCACGAATTCCAGCAGAAATGTTCGGCTGCGTCGGGCAGCTTAAAAATCTCAAGCGGCCACATTACGATGCCGCCGCGGAATTTGACATCGAACAGCCCGCTCATGCGCGCCGCAAGCGCCTTATCCAGCGCGACTGGCGTCGTGGTCGCCCAGCCGAAGTCGACCCAATCGCCGCTTTTTACGATCGCAGCGGCCTGCTCCGCCGTCGCGAGCTTTTCCTGATACATTGCCTGAAAATCCATTCCAAGGTTCCTCCCAATCTTCTTTTTCCGGGCGTCCGCCCGTCCGCAGGCGCGCGGCCTGCGCTTTGCCTGATCTTTCCTCCCTGTTATTGTACCATTCCGCACCCCGTTCGTCAATCATTTTCCGGGGGACGGAAGGCGCAGCCGCAGGAATTTTCATCCGGGAACGGCGCGCCCTAAAGGTTTTGCTCCATCTCTGCGGTCGGGCCGTAGTTGATCTCCCAGTCTGCCGCGCTGCCCAATGCCCCGCAGCCAGTGCAGCGGACGCCGAGATATACCCAGCGCACGTCTCCATCCGCACGGCGGTCAAACCCCACGCGCACCTGAAACGTCTTTCCGCCGCAGTTCGGGCAGGCGATCGGCTCCGGCTGGCCGTCCTCCCAATAATCCGAACTGTCCAGCAGCAGCTTTTCCGCCCCGCAGGCTGCGCACCGCACCTGCGCGCCGCCCTCTGTGCTGTCGACCTCCAGCTCAAATACGTCCTTGCCGCAGCCGCCGCAAGCGACTGGCTTTACGTCCAGTTCTTCATCTTCCAGCCAACTGCGCAGCCATTCCGCAATGTCTTCCGGTTCGCTGCCAAACCAACAGTCCTTTTTGCGATCGATCATTTTAAGAACCCTCCCCTTCTCGATCGGTTCTATTCAGCGGCCCTTGCCGCCTCCGGCTGATCCTTCGTGAACAGGAGGAAGCAGATCGCCGATACCGCCATCAGCATCGGGTAAAAGCAATAGGGGATCACGTCGAACGGCGTCAGCCCGGTCACGGCTGCGTTTGCAGCGTACAAAATCTGTACGCCATAAGGCAGCAACCCCTGGAACACCGATGTGAAAATATCCAGCAGCGACGCCGTGCGCCGGGCGCTGATCTGGTATTCGTCCGCGATCTCCTTCGCGATCGGCCCCGCAATCACGATCGCGACCGTATTGTTCGCTGTCGCGCAGTCGACCAGCCCGGACAGCGCCGCGATCCCCAGCTCCGCACCCTTCCGGGAACGGATGCTCCGGCGAATTGTACTGAGCAGCCAATCGATGCCGCCGTTTTCGCGGATCAATCCGACCATGCCCGCGACGAGGATCGAAATGACCGTGATTTCAAACATCCCCGTCATGCCGTCGCCCATGATCCCGAAGATCTCCGACCAGACAAAATCCCCCATCGCCATCCCGACGCCAAGGGAAAGCGCCGTGCCCGCCGCCAGCAGCAGGATTACGTTCAGCCCGGCCAGCGCGCCGATCAATACAAACAGATAAGGTACGATGCGCACCACCTGCGTGAGCGTGACCGCGCCCGCCGAACGGTAATCGCTCCCCATCGTGAGCACAAAGAAAATGACCGCCGTCAGCGCCGCCGCAGGCAGCACGAGCTTGAAATTCTCGCGGAATTTATCCCGCATCTCACAGCCCTGCGTGCGCGCCGCCGCAATGGTCGTATCGGAGATCATCGAAAGGTTGTCGCCGAACATCGCGCCGCAGACCACCGCCGCAATGCACAGCGGCATAGAAAGTCCCGCCTGTTCGCTTACGCCCATCGCGATCGGCTGCAGCGCGACGATCGTCCCGACCGAGGTACCCATCGAGGTCGATATGAAGCAGCCGATCAGGAACAGCCCGACCACGACGATACGGCTGGACAGGATCGCCAGCCCGAACGCGACCGCCGCGTCCGCGCCGCCCGCCGCCTTTACCGACGCCGAAAACGCGCCTGCAAGCAGGAAAATGATGCACATGATCATAATGTTTTCGTCGCCAGCGCCCCGCGCCAGCGTGGTCAGCTTGTCCGCCAGCGACCGCTTCGGGTTTTGGAAAAACGCGACCAGCAGCGCGATCAGGAACCCGACCGCCGCCGGCATCACATAAAAATCGCCCATGTATACGCCGATCCCGATATACAGGATCAGGAATACCAGAATCGGCGCTAACGCCCAGAAATTGCCCTTTTTCATTGCCTTCCTCATTTCCTCGGTATCCATACGCCGCCCGCTGCGGCGCGCCCTTCCCGACGTACAGATCCCAACTATTTGATTTTCAAAATATTTTCATCGATATCGCGATCCCGGTTTTGCCGGATCAATGATCGATATCGGTAAAGGACACCACAAATGGAAGCGGTATCCAATCCATCGGTACCAGTATAACAATTTTCGGTAGATTTTGCAAGGAATTTTGGGGATTTTGCAAATTACATCATCTTTTCAGGCAAAAGCGGCGCAGCTTCGCCTTTTCGCAGGGCGCAGGCGCCTTTCCACCCGCCGCCATGGCAAAGCCTGCCGTGCAGAAAACGAACGGGGTTCATCGATCCTAGCAGTTTTTTTATCTTCTTCGGTGATGGAACGGATGACCCGGCAAGGGTGTCCGACCGCTACCGAATGATCCGGGATGGCCTTGACAACAACACTGCCGCCGCCGATCACAACATCGCTGCCGATCGTAACGCCCGGCATGACCGGAACGCCCGCGCCCGTTCCGCAAGTAAAAGAGGGTCGTAGTTCGCGTCATAAAGCTGCTGCCGCTGCATTTTCTCTTTTTCTGTCATTTCCATTCTCCTTACATGTTATCATTTTGATATCGGACCGGTTCTGCCGCTTCCTGACAGAGCGGTTTCCCGCATCCGTTGCTCAAGGCTCCAGCGCGGCAGCCAGTTGCTGGGCGAACGCCGTCAGCGTCTGCGGGCCGCTGTAATCGATACGCACAATTTCGCGTCTTACGTCATGCATGATGACCAGCTACAGACGGCAGGTATCTTCCCGGCTCATAGCTCTCCCTCCTCAAAACGCTGCATCATTGCATCCAGTTCGTCCAGCAGACGCGAAAG
Organism: uncultured Eubacteriales bacterium; assembly: GCA_910586105.1. GTDB lineage: Bacteria > Bacillota > Clostridia > Oscillospirales > Butyricicoccaceae > QXXE01. The sequence goes on from CAJUGU010000031.1 coordinate 27,663, forward strand.
AGGCTGCGGCCCGCTGTAGCGCACGCTCACGACCTGTCGCCCACGCCGCGCGGCGACCGTCCACAGACGTTCGCTCTCTGTGCCGTCTTCCCATCCGCGCCGCCGGGAAACGCATGTCAAACTATCAAAGCGGCCGTCCGCCGCCGGGACCGTTTCGGCTTCGCCAAAGAGCGCGGTATCCGTCCCGCTGGCGCAGCCTTCTGCCAACACGCCGAACGCCGCCCCCGCCGTCTGCGGGAAACGCGCCCGGATATATATACTATCCAAAAAAACCGTCAACTCGGCGTCGTATTGCCACCCTTCGCAAAACAGCTCGGCCAGGATGGTTGTTTTCCGTTCCACGCGGCTGGCCAGCGACCCGCTGGTCGCGTATTGGATCTCCCGGCCTTCCAGATCCGCGAGCAGCGGGGCGGGGACTGGCGCGGCCGCTTGCGCGAATGGTTGTTTGTCGATACAGTTGATCCAGACCAGCACGGCAAACAGCAGCACGGTCGCAAGCCCTTCCCATTCGCGGAGCGACAGGCCGCGGCGCTTGGCATAGGGCGCGGCATAATCGATCGGTTCGCCCCGCGCCAGCCTGCGACGCAAGGCATGTATGCTCCGGAACCGGCAGACCGCCCCGCTCCATGTCGCCGCAAAAAACAACAGCAGCGCGGCAACGACCTCGAAGCCGCCTGCAAACAGGTGTACCAGCGACAGCCGTATGTGGTCGTTCCGTAACGCGCCGTTCATGATTCCGCCGTAAAACATCCGGTTGATCGCAACATACAGCAGGATGCTGAGGATCGGCTCGGCGATCATGCAAATCAGGCTTTGCAAAAACTTTTTGTCGCAATGCCGGTAGGTCTCGGCCTCGATCACGGGATCGGTGCAAAGCTCCGGCGCGGCAGGATCGTCGCAGCGGAAGACCGCAAGATCGGTTTGCAGCATCGTGACGTAATGCCAGCCCATTTCCAGAAACAATCCCTTTTGCGTCTCGTCCGGCCTGCCCGGATAAAAACGGCAGCGGCTCCGCTGGGGCATGTCTTTGCGGAAAACCGCCCACAGGCCGTTCAGCCGTTCCAACCGCAGGCCTTCAATCGCGCAGTCGTCCAGCCAATGGCCGAGCGCGCCCAGTTCATGCAGTCCGCACGGCAGACGCCGCCGGATCTTCTTTTTCCGCATGTTCAATCGCCCCTTTCCGCAGCTTCCGCGTCCCGGATGCAGGCGCGCAGGCGTTCCAGCTCGGCGCGGTACATGTCCCTGCCCCGCGCCGTGATCGCATAGGTGCGCCGCCGCCCTTCTACCATGGTTTCCCGGATCAGTTTTTCGTCCTCAAATTTGGAGAGGATCGTATACAGCGTGCCCGGACCGAGCGTGACCCGCCCCGCAGTCCGCTCCGCGACAAATGCGGAGATCTCCGTACCGCACTTCTCGCCGCTCAGCAGCGAGATCAATACATAAAACATGCTCTCCGTTAGGATCTCCAGCGCCTTTTTCGACATCACATCACCCCAATATCGATATTCGATATCCTGTACCGGTATTGTAACATCGAGTGTCGATATTGTCAATAGGGGGCGGCCTTATAATTTAAAGAACGGCAGCACTGCCTGCTGTCGTCCCTATGATTACAAAAATGAAATAAGAAACATGGCTATTTTTCGAAAGGTTTGGCAGAATAATTTGTGTAAGCAGTATTCGACTTAATACAACTATTGCATAAAAAAGTGCTTAAATTGCCTTGAATACAAAAATTTCCGGCAGAATGGCCGTATGCGCAGTCCAAAATGTGAATGCGGCCATTCTGCTGGAAAATGCTAATAACAGGAAATTTTATGCGGTCTCGCATTTTTCTTCTCTTACTCATTTTTTCTCACTCTTTTCAGATTTCTTCCTTTCTATTACACCTCCTTTTTGTTGTCTCCGTAAAGCTGTCTTAAAGGGATAATCATGATTGTTTTTCCATACTTTAATTGTACAGCAAAGGCCAGCCTCTTTCCTGAGGCTGGCCTTTGTTTTTTCGTTAGGGACTGACTCTTTTTGAGACAGCCCCGACAGGCGAAGCATGGCCGGATCCCGAGCGAATCCTTCACCCGTAAGAGCTGCAAAGCCTTTGCCGGGGAGCCCGACGCTTACTGCTTCGGCTTCTGCAAGAGTTCATCCGAGACCTGTTCGAGGTGCTCCGAACGCTTATAGCGATGCGACAGATTGTTTTCGACCTCCGACGGCTTGGGCTTATTGGCGAACACGAGCTTGAGCAGCACCGGGGTCAAAACCGCGCAGCCGACCACTGTGATCACGATCGGCGTCATCATCGCCTGTCCAAGCACGCCCATGGACAGCCCGCGGTTGGCGACGATCAGCGCGACCTCGCCGCGGCACGCCATGCCGGTACCGACCTGAATGCTTTCGGCTCCGTTGAACCCGCAGAGGCGCGCGCCAAAGCCGCACCCTACGACCTTGGAAAGGATCGCGACCGCCAGCAGGAGCAGGGAAAACGCGATCATACCGGCGTTCAGCTCGGGGAGCTCGACCTTGATCCCGATCCCGGCGAAGAACACTGGCGTGAGGAGCAGATAGCTGAGCGGTTCAAACTTGGAATGGATGTAATCCGCCTTGGGGGTGCATGCAACGATTAACCCCGCCACAAACGCGCCAATGATATCGGCCACACCAAAGAATTCCTCGGCGCTATAGGCCAGAATCAAACACAGCACGAACGCGAACACGGGATAACGCCGCAGGTTTTTCTGTTGCGCGCAGCTGATAGCGAAGCGGAACAGCTTGATCCCCGCGAAGGTGACGACGATCGCGAACACGAAGAACAAAACGATCTTCAGCAGCACAAGCAGCAGGCTGTTGCCGTCGCCCGCCGCGCTGGCGACGACGGTCAGCACGACCAGACCGAGCACGTCGTCCAGCAGAGCGGCGGCCAGGATCGTGCTGCCGACCTTGGTATCCAGATGCCCGAGCTCTTTCAGGGTCTCGACGGTGATACTGACCGAGGTCGCGGTCAGAACCGTGCCAAGGAACACATTTTCAAGCATGGTATTCCCGGGGAGCCAGCCAGCCTTTCCGGCGATCCAGCCGAAGCCCGTACCCATCAGCATCGGGACGACCACGCCGCACAGGGCGACCAGGAAACCGGCTTTCCCGGCGTTGCGCAGCTCCCGCAGATCGGTACCCATACCGGCGGTAAACAGGATCACAATCACGCCGAGCTCGCTCAGCTGGGAGAGGAATTGCGTTTCCGTGAGGACGTTGAGCACAGCCGGACCGAGGATCAGCCCGGCGATCAGCGCGCCGACAACGCGTGGCATTTGAAACTTGCCGGTGACGATCCCCAACAATTTCGTACTCAGCAGGATCAGCGCCAAGTCTAACAGATAATGATATGACATCAGATGAAAAGCCTCCTTGCCTATTGACATGTCGAAATTATTATAATACGTTTTGGGAGGTTTTCAAGTGTCGATTTGTACAAATGGAGGTCGTCCGCATCCGAAAAATTTTCCGTCGTCCCGTGTTTCGTCGGGCAGGGGAAGCAGCGGCTTGCCGGACGACGGCAGCGCCTGCGGGAGACGCGCCGCGCCGTGGGATGTTCAGCCAAGCGCAAAGTCCAGCGCCAGCATTGCGGTGAACCCGGCGGCAAAGCAGACCGTGCCCAGGTTGGAGTGGTCGCCGGCGGACATTTCGGGGATCAGCTCTTCGACGACTACATAGATCATCGCGCCCGCCGCGAAGCTCAGCAGATAAGGGAGGGCGGGAAGGATCCAGCCCGCCGCCAGAAGGGTCAGCCCTGCCGCCAGCGGTTCGACCGCCCCGGAGAGCGTGCCGTACCAGAACGCGTCCCGCTTGCGCAGCCCTTCCGCGCGCAGCGGCATGGAAACGATCGCCCCTTCGGGGAAGTTTTGCAGGGCGATGCCCAGCGCCAGCGTCAGAACCCCAGCGGCGGTCAGGTCCCCAAGGCCCGCCAGCCAGCCTGCGAGCACCACGCCGACCGCCATCCCCTCCGGGATATTGTGCATCGTAACCGCCAGCACCAGCAGCGTCTTTTTTTGCAGCGCGGCGCGCGGGCCTTCCGGCTCACTGCTGCCCTGATGCAGATGCGGGACGGTGCGGTCAAGCAGCAGCAGGAACAGCACGCCCAGCCAGAACCCAATGACAGCCGGAAGGAACGCCCAGCGTCCATACCCCGCCGCCTGTTCCAGCGCGGGCAGCAGCAGGCTCCAAATGGAGGCGGCGACCATAACGCCTGCCGCGAAGCCGGTCAGCGACCGCTGGATCCATGCGGGAAGCGCATTTTTCATGAAAAAAACGCAGGCCGCGCCCAACACCGTCCCCAGGAACGGGAGAAGCAGGCCTTGCAGTACGTTTGCCAAGATTTCAGCCCCCTTGTTTTTCGGATATGCTTATCGAGTTTGCTCCGTCGCCCCCTCGCCAGGGAGACGTCCTACGCGGACAGCGGCAGGGCTCTGCCCTGCACCCG
>CAJUGU010000032.1:0-19086 GCA_910586105.1 uncultured Eubacteriales bacterium
CTGCACGCTTGTTGGGGGTCTCGCCTCCGGTTTGGTCAGCGCTTCTGCCTTCGGCAGCGGTCGCCAGTGGCGGCCCGCGCCCCCAAGCACCGGACAACCCGCTTTCGCCGTCAGTCGAATACGCCCGGCGTAGCTTTCTGCTCCCTGCGGTCGCTCGTTCCTGCACATCCACGCGGGAAATATCAGGTACGCTACTATTCCATTGTCAGTTCTACTTCTGTAGAGTATGCTTTTTACAGAGAAATAGGGAATATTTTTTGGGGCAATACCTTGAAAGCAAATCATCATTCGCTTGCCCATAAAGTGCAGGCAAAGCCCAATAAAACCTATAAAGATTTGCGCCAAAAGCAAAAGGAAGGAATTGCAGACTGGATGTTTCATGCGGTCTGCGGGCATTATAAAGCGTATGGGAAAATGCCGTCAGGAGATCCTGCTTTGACCATTACGACTCAAATATATGAGAAAATCAAATCCCTGGCTTTATGGGTTCCGTATGAAGAGGTACGCCACGTTTTTCTTTCAAAGCACCCCCGCTATGAAATCCCAATTGCCGAGAACGGCATTCCGGAGGGGAAACCACCTAAAACAATCTACTCCGCCTGATACAAAGAAAAAAGGAAACAGCAACAAGATATGTCCTATTCCCACCAGTCCTGACACAACGACACAGGCTCAGGGAAGACCTGGATCGGACATCCTTGGGCCTTGTTAAAGAGAACCGCAAAGCGCGCGGTATTTTATTAGCGCTTCGCGCTTTTCCGATCAAGGTATTGCAGCCTAACCTTTAAAGTGTTGTAACCTAACCTTAAAGGAATCTTAATCGAATCTTAATTGACAGTATCCAGCCGGGATGGTATGCTTTCTGTAGAAAGGAAGTGCGTCCCCGTATGACAATATTCCAGCTCAAGCTCCTTGCTGCGGCGTTTATGCTGATCGACCACATCGGTATGTATTTTGACGGAACCCCCATCCTGCTCCGCCTGATTGGACGGCTTGCTTTCCCGCTGTTCCTTTTCTGTATGACACAGGGTTATCGCTACACCCGCAGCCGTAAAAAATACCTGCTCCGATTGTATGCCATGAACCTCGTAATGGTCTCGATCATGTACCTTTGCGGCGCAGACTATGGCTACCATGATATCTTTATTACTCTGTTTTGGGTTGGGATCTTCATCAGCATTGTGGAGCTGTTTCAGCGTGATATCCGCCTTGGCTGCGCCGCGTTCGGTGCGATCGCCGTATCGCAGCCCGTATTCCATCTCCTCATCCGCAGCATCCCAGCCCTGAATAGCCTGAGCGGGGACATCCTGTACGGCATTTTCCCCAATCCTTTGCACTGTGAATTTGGCATCGCTTATGTAGTGCTCGGCGTCGCAATGTATTTTTTCTGGCAGGATCCGGCACGGTTCTTCGCCTCTTTCCTGCTGCTTGCGCTGATCGAATTCTGCAATTCCGATCCACAGTGCCTGATCGCGCTGGCGCTCCCCCTCCTCCTGCGCTATCACGGCGAAAAAGGCCCCGGGCTAAAATATTTCTTCTACCTGTTCTATCCGGCGCACACGCTGCTCCTGTTTTGGCTCTCCGTACATTTTTAAGCAGCGGCCCCGCGCCGAATGCGCGAAAAAGCAGCGCCGAAAGCGCTGCCTTCCGCAAGCCGGCAAAACTGCCCGCAATCATTTCGCCGCAGAAAATGCATAAGCCTCCCGGAGCCATTCCATCAGCTCTTCGTCCAGATCCTGCGGCGAATGGACTGCAACATGATGCGTCCACCGCCCGCGCGCCGCTTCGGACGCGCAGAAGATCCGCGGCGAATGTTTTTCATATCCCAGCCCGAAGGAGACGACCAGATGGTCGTCCCTTTTGCGTTTCGGCCGGCTCGCCAACGCGAAAATATACCGGTTCGCAAAGGAAACCTGCGTTTTCGTCGCCTTGATCCGCATTTCCGGGAACTGCTGAAGCAGCTGCGCTTCCAGCTGTGAATACAATTCCAGCGCTGCCGGTTTGCCGTCGAACAGAAATAATGCATCGATATCCATACCGCACCCCTCCCTTCTGAAAAAGCTGTCAAAAAGGCATGGGGCGTCCAAAATGGACGCCCCAGAGCCAACGCGCCGCAGCGCGCTACGATATCGGGAAACCTTCCGGATCACTTCAGGACGACTTCGCCGCCCAAACCGGTGTGCTTGGTGATGTACTCGCGGCCCATCTTCGCGTACTCGAACGGGTTCGCAACCGCCGGATCCTGTTCTGCTTCGACCATGATCCAGCCTTCGTAGCCAGCCTTGTCAAGGATCTCAAAAACGGAATCGAAGTCTACGCAGCCGTCCGGGTCGCCCGGTACGGTGAACGCGCCGCTACGGACTGCCTTCAGGAAGGACCAGTCTTCCGCCTTGACCTTCTCAACGATCGGCATACGCATGTTCTTCAGATGGACGTGGCCGACGCGGTCGGCGAACTTGCCCAGCACGTCTACCGGATCCTCGCCCGCAAAGGTAAAGTGACCGGTGTCGAAGCACAGGAACACATATTTCGGGTCGGTGTTCTCCATCAGGCGGATGGTCTCCTCAACGGTCTGTACCACGGTGCCCATGTGATGATGGAAGCAGGACTTGATGCCGTACTTCTCGAGCGAGAGCTTGCCGAGCTTGTTGAGGCCGTCGCACAGGCGCGCCCACTCCTCGTCGTTCATGATGCGCTTGTCCTTGAGGACACGCTTGTCCAGCATCCCCTGGATCGAGCCGGACTGCTCGGAAATGTTGATCGCGGACGCGCCGACATAGGACAGGTATTCCAGTTCCTTCACGAACTCGGCCTCGACCTCTTCATACGGCTTGTCCACCAAAAAGGACGAGAACCAGCGGGACGCGATCGTCAGGTTGCGCGCGTCGAGCATGTGCTTGAGGACTTCGCGGTCCTCCGGATACTTGTGCCCGACCTCGCACCCGTCGAAGCCAGCCAGCTTCATTTCGGAAACGCACTGCTGGAAGGTGTTCTCGTCGCCGAGATCCCACATGTCGTCATTCGACCAGCCGATCGGGCAGATGCCCAGCTTTACCTTTTTCGGATCTAACATTCTTGATAACCTCCTGAAATTCTTCTCGCCGCCGGCTGCGCGTGGAGATCCGGCGGTAATCTCTACCTACTATTGTATAAGATATGCACCATAAAGTCAAACATATTTTGATGATTTTCAGGGGATTTTTCGGTAAAATTGCACAATGCACGCAGCCGTTAAATGCGTGCCACCCCAGAAGTGCGTGCAGCCTCGGCAACAGCCGCCGCGACGGCGTGGATCACCTGCGGATCGAACGCCATCGGAAGGATGTGTTCGGGGGTCAGTTCGCCGTCCGGCACACAGCCTGCGATCGCGCGCGCTGCGGCCAGCTTCATCTCTTCGTTGATATCGCTTGCGCGCACATCGAGCGCCCCCCGGAAAATACCCGGGAACGCGAGCACGTTGTTAATCTGGTTCGGATAGTCGGAGCGCCCGGTGCCGACGACCGCCGCGCCGCCCTTTTTCGCGTCCTCGGGCCAGATCTCCGGAATGGGGTTTGCCATCGCGAAGACCATCGGGTCCTTCGCCATGCGCGAAACCATTTCGGCGGTCATGACCTGCGGCGCAGACATACCGAAGAAAACGTCCGCCCCTTCGAGCGCGTCGGCCAGCGTACCGGTCCGATGGGCGCGGTTGGTCAGGCGCGCCATTTCCGCCTGCGCTGGGTTCAGCCGTTCGTCGCCTTCGCAGACAATGCCGAACCGTTCGACCATTGTGATATCCTGCACGCCAAGGAACATCAGGAAACGCGTGACCGCGATCGCCGCCGCGCCGCAACCGTTGACTACCATTTTCAGCTCGCCGACCTGCCGCCCGGTCAGACGGCAGGCGTTCAGCAGCGCCGCGCCGCAGCAGACGGCGGTGCCGTGCTGGTCGTCGTGGAAGACCGGGATATCACAGACCGCTTTCAGCCGCCGTTCGATTTCAAAGCAGCGTGGAGCGGAAATATCCTCAAGGTTGATGCCGCCGAACGATCCGGAGATCAATTCCACCGTGCGGACGATCTCGTCCACATCTTTGCTCTTAACGCAGAGCGGGAAGGCGTCGACATCGGCAAACGCCTTGAACAGCGCGCACTTGCCCTCCATGACTGGCATGCCCGCTTCGGGGCCGATGTCGCCCAGCCCAAGCACCGCCGTGCCGTCGGTGATCACCGCGACCAGATTGTGGCGGCGGGTGTATTTGTAGCTCAGCGAGACGTCGTCCTTGATCTTCAGGCAAGGTTCCGCCACGCCGGGGGTGTAGGCGACCGAAAGGTCGTCGCGGGAATTGACTTCACAGCGCGCGACCACCTCGATCTTGCCGCCCCACTGCTCGTGCGCCTGCAATGCGCGTTCTTTGAGATCCATTTTTGAAATACCTCCATGACTAATATTCAACATGCATCCATTATACCATATCAATGGGCAGGAAAGGAACCCTTTCCGCCGTATTTTACATCGCTGTCGCTCCGGAATCTCCCAAATACCCAAAACACGGACAGGGATTTCGGTTTAGGCAAAAACATAAGCAAAAAACGCCTGTGCGACCGCAGAAAAAGCCGAAAAACGTTTTTGGGAAAAATTGAAAATTTAAACAAATTAAATGCAAAAAAGACGCCGAAACGTATATAATGGAATTAAGCCAAAGTCCCGAACGCGAAAAGGAGGTTCCCTAAACTTTAATTTACAATGGACTGGAATAGTTCATGGATCATAAACGGCGGGTTCGCATTGATTTTCGGCATTTGTAATTTGATTTTCACGATGCGATCCAACCGTATTTCCTCGGTCATATTGATGTTCCGAAGTTTAGCGTTTGGAATGTTTTCCGTTCTGGGGGAATATCAAACGGTAAATTCATGGATACCGTATGGCGAACTTTCGTTTGCCACGAATATCGTGCCAAATATAGTCAAGATTCTTGAATTGGATATCGCTGCGCTCGTCTTCCTGAATCTTTTCAGCCTGATCATTGGTTTGCGGAAAAATTCCCGGCGTTTCTGAATCCGACCATTGCGGTTTATACCGCCTTGCGGCATTGATTTGATTTTGCGCGTCTTTCAGGACGCGGGGATAGATACCGTGTGTTTTTTCGTTCCCGCCGCGTTGAAAGACGCTTGTACCAGAAAAAGCCTCCGTCGAAATTTCGGCGGAGGCTTTTGGTATGTTTGCAGTTCAAACGTACCGAAAACGGAACCTGCTGAAAGGTTGGCTCTTCGAGCGGAAGCGCTTCCATGGCAAAGGCTCAGCCGGCCGCAGCGGTTTGAAACTGGCGCCTGCTCCCGCAGCGGCATCCGCTCCGGCAAGCTGTAAAGGGTTTCCCCAGACAGCCCTTGTTTCCGGCGCGCGGCTCAGGCCCGCTTTGCGTTCTTCCGCATATCGAGCACAACCGACCCGATAATGATCAGGCCCTTGACGATATTGGTCATGTTATCGTCGACCTTCAGCATAACGAGTCCGTTATTGATCACACCCAGGATCAGGATACCGGCCAGCACGCCAGACGCACGGCAGATACCGCCCGTATGAGAGGTGCCGCCGACGGTCGCCGCCGCGATCGCGTCCAACTCATAGTTCAAGCCGGAGTTTGCCGGATCTGCCGAACCGGCGCGCCCGGCCAGCAGCATACCGGCGACCGCCGCGCAGACCGAACACCACGTATAAACGAGGATCAGGTTCTTTTCGACATTGATGCCCGCGACGCGCGCCGCCTGATCGTTGCCGCCGATGGCGTAAACGTTCTTGCCAAACCGGGTCTGTGTCAGCAGGAACGCGGCCAGGATGAACATGATCGCGAAGACGAGGATGATGACCGGGAAACTGCCGATCTTCCCGGAACCGGGATAACGGAAGCTGTTCGATAGGTTGGAGACCGGACGGTTGGTGAAAATCTTTGCCGCCGCACGGCAGATCAGCTGCCCGCCCAGCGTTGCGATGAAGGCCGGGATCTTGGTGTAGGCGATGATCGCGCCATAGATCGCGCCGATCGCCGCGCCCAGCGCAAGGCCGATCAGGAACACGACCGGCGCAGGCAACGGGCCGACGCCCGGGAGCACGGCGTTTGCATAATCGGACGGCTGCACGAGCGCCGCGGTGATGCAGGCGATCAGTCCGGCGGACGAGCCGATGGTCAGGTCAATGCCCCGGGACAGGATCGCGAACATGACGCCGAACGCCATGATGCCCTTCACGGCTTCGCCCGAAAGCAGCGTCAGCAGGTTCGTGACCGAGAAAAAGCTGGGCTGCGCGATGCTCATGACCACGATCAAAATGAGGAGGACGACCCAGATAAAATTCTGGGAAATGAATTTTTTACTGTCAAATGTTTTATTCATAGTTACCCCGCTTTCTTATCTCACCGCGCCTCTCCGGCATGGTAGGCTTCTTCGCTGGTCGCATATTTCAGGATCAGCTCGGAGGAAAAATCCTTCCGGTCGACGATACCGGTCACGATCCCTTCGTGCATCACGACGATGCGGTCGCTCATGCCCATGACCTCCGGCATTTCGGAGGAGATCAGGATGATCGCCTTCCCCTCCCCGGCCAGCCGGGTGATCAAGGCATGGATCTCCGATTTCGCGCCGACGTCAATCCCCCGGGTCGGCTCGTCGACGATCAGGATATCGGGGTCTGTCAGCAACCAGCGCCCCACCAGTACCTTCTGTTGGTTGCCGCCGGAAAGGTTTTTGATCGGCGTTTCGGTGCTCGGCGTCTTGGTGTTGAGCTTCTTGACATATTCCTCGGTATCCGCTCGCATCCGGCGGTGGCTGAGCGGGAATCCGTAATGCTTCAAATGGGCCAGCACAGTATTGTCCCGGACGCTCAGCAGCCCAACGATGCCGTTGCCGCGCCGGTCTTCGGTCAGCAGGCCGATCTTGTGCGCGATCGCCTGCTCAGGGGAACGGATGTCGATCTCCGCGCCGTCCTTATACACCTTGCCGCCGGTCTTCGTGCGGATCCCGAACAGCGTTTCCACCGTTTCGGTGCGCCCCGCGCCGACCAGTCCGGCGAAACCGAGGATCTCGCCGCGATGCAGCTCGAAGGAAACGTCCTTCACCGCGCGCCCCGACGCCAGGTGCTCCACCTTCAGCACCGTTTCACCGATCGGGCACTCGACCTTGGGGAACATTTCCGTCACCTCGCGGCCGACCATCAGCGTGATCAGCCGGTCGACATCCAGGTTTTCCGCCCGGTCGGTCATGATGAATTCGCCGTCGCGATAGACCGTGATATCGTCCGAGATCCGGAAGATCTCGTCCATTTTGTGCGAAATATAGATGACGGCGACCTTCTTTTCCTTCAGCTCTGCAATGATCCGGAACAGGTGTTCGACCTCGGTCTCGGTCAACGCCGACGTCGGTTCGTCCATGATCACGATCCGGCTGTCGTAAGAGACCGCCTTCGCGATCTCGACCATCTGCATTTTGGCGACGGACAGGTCGCCCATCTTGGCGCTGGGATCGACGTCCAACCCCAGCTTCCGGAACAGCGCAAGGCTGTCCTCCTGCATTTTCCTGTGGTCGACCATGATGCCCGCTTTCAGCGGCACGCGCCCCAGCCACAGATTTTCGGCCACGCTGCGCTCCGGCACCGGCGACAGCTCCTGATGGATCATGGAGATCCCGGCGTCCAGCGCTTCCAGCGTGTTCCGGAAATGCACCTCCTTGCCCTCGAAGACGATCTTTCCCGAGGTCGGCGCGTGGATGCCGATCAGGCATTTCATCAGCGTCGATTTGCCCGCGCCGTTCTCCCCCATCAGGGTATGCACCGTGCCGGGCCGCACCCGCAGCTCGACGCCCTTCAGCGCGCGCACCCCGGGGAATTCCTTGGTGATGCCGGTCATTTCCAGGATATACTCTTGACTCATGTTTTCACCCCTTATCCGCGATCGGTCCTGCGGACCGTTGGTCTCCCTTTTCAAAAAGGAACATTGCGGACAATGTTCCTTTTTGAAAACTCTTTGATGTCAGTCGAAATCGGCGACGTTTTCAGCCGTGACCGGCTCATACGGTACCCATACGATGTAGGGGCAGTCCGCGTCGGTATCGAAGCCGGTGTTTGCATTCACCGCGTTCCCCTCGATCAGGTTGATCGCTGCCTGAAGGGAACCGGAGCCCTGGCCGTTGGCATTCTGGTAGTTGGTCATGTTCAGGGCGCCGTCCTTGATCGCCTGACGGCCATCGACCGTGGCGTCCGAGCCAACGACCGGGACGGTCGCCGGATCGATCCCCTGCGAGATCAGGGCTTCGATCGCGCCCAGCGCCATCGCGTCGTTGTTGGAGATGATGCAGTCGAATTCGGTCGTGGTCAGCAGCGGGGAGATCATGTTCATCGCTTCCGCGCGGTCCCACTTCGCCGCCAGCGGCGCAGCCGCTTCAGTCGCGGTGATGCCTTCCGCCGCAAGGCCCTCGAGCACGCCGATCGTCCGGTTCGTGGTCGAGTCGTTGCCGATCTGCCCGTTGAGCAGGATGTACTTGATCGCGGTCTTGCCCTGCTCCTTGAAATAATTGGCAAGGTATTCCGCCTGAAAGTGCCCTGCGTCCACTTCGCGCGAACCGACATATACGGCGTTTTCATTCAGCAGCGAATTATCAGTGGGCTGTCGGTTGACGAAAACGACCTTCATGTCGCCCGCCGCTTCGATGCATTCCGGCACGGTCTCCGGGTCAACCACGTTGATAATGACCGCGTCGTCGCCCGCGTTGCGCGACGCTTCGATGTATTGCAGCAGCATGATGGAGTCGTTATTGGCGTCCTGTGTTGTCAGCTGGATGCCCAGCTGATCCGCGGCCTCTTTTGCGCCGACCTCAAGCGTACTGAGGAATTCGTCGCGCGCCGACAGGATCAGCGTCATTTTGTATCCGCCGCCCTCTGCGCCCGATGCATCTGACGAAGCGCCCGACGGATCCGATGCCGCGCCCGACGAATCCGTCCCGCTCTGTCCCCCGCCGCAGCCGGTAAGCAGGCAGCCCAACATCGAACAGGCGATCAATGCCGCAAAAATCTTCTTCATTTCGTTTGACCTCACTTCTTTTGAATTTTATTTCACAGTGCGCAGCACTGAAAAATACAGACGTGTTTGCACGGTCTTCCGTGCATCTTTCGTGGCCCATTCGCCAAAGCCTTGGAAAAGCCCCGCGCCAGACGGTTTTCAAGGGCCTCCGCCAAAAGCGGAAAACCTCCATAAAACCCGTCAAACCGAAGTTTATAGCTATTTTTCATGCTTTAATTATCCCCGATTTCGTTCATGACTTCTTCTACAAACCTGCTCCTCGCTGCCGAAAAAGCGCCGAATTTTAACTCCCGTGAAAAGTTTTATGAAAAGCACGATTTCGTATTTTCCAGACCCTAAATCGATCGAAATATCACTCATTCGTGATAAAAGCGTTTTTCTTTCCGACGCTCTTTTGGTTATTTTGACCAATCAAATTTATATTTTCGTGCTATATATGTTTTCGTGCTGTTTATATTTTTTTGCACGCGCCACTTGCCCGTTGTACAAAACAGCTCCCGACGAAGTTTTTTCGTCGGGAGCTGCCTGAGAGAAAATGAGAAGTATGGAGGTATGAAGCATCCGGATATATGCGTTATTGCAGTTCGGAAACCTTGACCCAACGGCCTTCCTTCGCCGAGGTCGCCATCGCTTCCAGGACGGTGTCGACAGAATGGCCGTAGGCGATATCGATCTCGACCTTGCGGTCTTCCGCGATCGCGGTCAGGATATCGTGCGCCTGGATCGCCATGATATCGCCGTAAGCGATGCCCTGCTCGTCGGTGCCGCAGAAACGCGCATAGTCGCCGTTGCGGGTGTTGCCCTTGATAACCTTGAAACCGCGTTCCTTGGGATCGCAGTCGTTGGAATAATACAGCAGTTCGTTGATGCGGGTCATTTCAAACTTGACCGAGCCCTTACTGCCCTGGATCTCATAGGCCAGGCTGACCGGACGGCCCACCGAAATCCGGCTGGAAGACATCGAGCCGATCCGGCCGTCTTCATACTTGACAATCACATAGATCTGGTCGTCTGTGTCGATCTTCAGTTTTTTGGAAGGGTCGCGGCTGTCCGGGCGCTCGCTGTACGGGGTATCCCAGGAGGCGAACACTTCGACGATCTTTTTGCCGACGATCATGTCGGACAGGCTGACCACATGCGCGGTCAAGTCGCCCAGCGCGCCGCTGCCCGCGGTCGCCGCCAGCTGCCGCCAGGTCGCGGGTGTGTTGGGGTCGGCGCAGTAGGAGCAGTCGAATTCCCCGCGGAAGGTCACGAAATCGCCCAGCTTGCCCGACTCCATCAGTTCTTTTGCCAGCACGTTCGCCGGACATTTGGTGTAGATGAAATCAACCAGCGTCTTGACGCCGGCTTCTTCGACCGCGTCCACCATCGCCTTGCCCTCGGCAAGGGTGTTCGCCATCGGCTTTTCGCACAGGATGTGCTTGCCGGCCTTAGCCGCCGCGATCGCGATCTCCGCATGGGTAAAGTTTGGGGTCGCGATGATGACCAGCTCGACCTCCGGGTTGTTGACGACGTCGTGCCAGTCGGTGGAAACCTTCTTGTAGCCGAACCGTTCGGCGGCCAGCTGCGCCGCGTCGCCGTTCACATCCGCCACGTGCTCAAACACAGGCTTTACGTCATGGTATGCCTGACGCACGTTCGTCAGTCCGACCGAATGGAAGGAACCCATCCAGTTTGCGCCGATCAGGCCGATCTTTACTTCTTTCATGTTGAAAACCCTTTCTGTATCCGAAATGATCCGATCAAATATGGTAGCCGATGCCCTTCAGGAAGTCCACGCTGGCCTTGACGTTTGCAAGGCTGTTCTCCACATTGCGCGGGTCGCATTCCTGCTCGATGGTGATGTAACCGTTATAACCGATCTCGGCGAGCACGTCGGCCACCGCCTTATAATCGATCATGCCTTTGCCGATCGGGCACATGGAGCCCTTGGCGCAGCCCTCAAAGAAACGGATGTGTTCGCCCATGACCTCGTCGTACACCTTCTGGTCGATATCCTTGAAATGGACGTAATCGAGGCGGTCGCGGTATTTGCGCAGCCATTCGACCGGGTCGAGCCCCGCATACTGCAAGTGGCCGGTATCCAGCACAAAGCCCGCCAGCTCGTTCGGGATCTCCTCCGCGAGCCGGTCGATCTCGTCGCCGAATTCGATATAGCCGCCGCAATGCGGATGCAGAACCGGACGCACGCCATAGCGGTTCGCGCGCTCGCAAAGCCCCTTGAAGTGCGAGACCAGCTTTTCCCAGCCCGCTTCGTCCAGCCGGGGCGCGCGGTCGGGATGCCCTGCGGCATAGTCCCGTTCGTCATGCCCCCAGTCCATCACGGTCAGGTACGGCGTCGGCCAGCGCTGGCCGTCCTCGCGGGGCAGCGGCGGCAGCTTGGTGATCAGTGAGCAGATGCCGTCCACCTGCTTGAGCAGCTTTTCATAGTTGTTGTCGCTCAGCACGTCGTCAAAAATGGTACCGGCGACGATTGAAAGCTGGTTTTTGTTCAGTTCCTCGGTCACGCCCTCGATATCGTCGGTCGGGATCCAACCGTTCGGGCCCAGCTCGATCGCGCGGTATCCCGCCTCATGCGCTTCACGCAGGACGCGCTGCCAAGTGGGCAGATAAGGGTTGGTAATATCGTCCACGCCCCAACAGCAAGGCGCGCCGCAGATATTGATCCCCATATTGTCACTCTCCTTTTGAAATATCATTTGCCGTCCGGCCTTTGGGTAGCCCGACTGCCTTTCTCTGACCTCTATTATCCCACCTTTTGTACAGATTGTCTATTGCAAATCTGCGGAAGCTTACGGCAAAACACACAAACCCAAGCCGTGGTCAAAAGGCTCGCCGAAACGGCGGTTTCAAATCTTTTCCGGCAAAAAGCGGGCGCTTCCCGCTTGTCCGCGTCAAGCTTTCCCCTGCCGCCTGATGAAATTTGCCATATCGAATTTTCATTTTCCTGCTTTCCGGCAAAGCCCGGAAAACGGACGCTTCGGCAGGCGCGCCCTGGGCCTGGATCCCCGCCGTGACCGGAACGCGTCTTAACCGTAGCGATCCGGTTCCGGACGGATCGAACGGTCCCGGTAATTTTTCCGGAATTTCGACGGGGAGATCCCGACATATTTGGAAAACCGTTGATTAAAATGGCTTTGCGCATCGAATCCGACCATGCGCGCAATCTCTGTGATCGAATGATCGGTCGAGATCAGCAGAGTCTGGGCCTCCCCGATCTTACAGCGCAGCGCATACTGCATCGGGGAATACCCCAGCATATCCTTAAAGGTATGTGAAACATACGATTCGCTCAGCCCGAGGTCTTTACAGATATCCTTGATCGAAATGGGTTCGCGGAAATGCTCGTCGATGTACTCCTTGATCTTCTGCCCCAGATAATACTGGTTCTTGGATTCCTGTGGGCTTCGCACGTGATAGATCGACCGCCACACGATCTCCAATAAAGCCTGCGTCTCGAAATGCAGCAGGTATTTGGTCCATACGCTGTGCTGCTCCATCTGATGGAGCATAGTCTCGCAAAGGTCGAGCAGCGTCTGGAAATCCTGCTCGATGTGGAAGACCGGGGCCACGTTGTCCGCAATCAGCGCATTCGGGCGGAGCCCCGGCAGCGTAAGGTTGCCGATCGCGAAGAAATAGCTCCCGATCTGGGTGTCCGGCCCGGTCAATTCATCATGCGCAACGCCGCTGTTGTAAATTATGACGTCCCCCGGCTGGATCAGCTGCTTGCGGTCGCCGATCAGGTAACTGCTCGTGCCGCTGTAAATGATGCTGATCTCCACATGGTTCTCGTGCGAATGCATAATGCGCGGATAGGCGCTGATCTCAGGCAGGATCTTTCCGATATAGCAAAGGATCGGTTGGGTTTGGGACGTGAACAACGGCGAAACGCCTTCATCGGCAAAATACTGGAGCATGGCAGCGCCTCCTTTGGGATTTGATTCTATGCATTATATCATGTCAGCGCCCTCTGCACCAGTGAAAATCCTGCTTTTCGAGGGAAACCCTGGAAAAACAGGAATCTTGAAATCGGGTATGGCGAATTGACCTGCCCCGCGCGGGTACTTTACAGGGCGCTGCGCGCGATCCCCGGCATCCCCGGCGTCCTTTTCCGGCAAAAACCTGCTGTAAAGCGGTTGTCCCCGCCTTTTTCCTGCGCCGATCCTTTTTGTCGATTCTGCCGGACGGCCCTGCAAATATGTGAAAGAAGTTTGATGGCAAATGCGGTATCATGAAAAATAGGCCGGCGCCAGAGCTTCCGCCCTTAGAGCAGCTTAAGGACGCAGGCGGGCTGGCGCCCGGCAAGGACGGTAACGCAGTCCTGCGCGCTCCAGCATACGGAACTTTTGAAGCTATTTACGCAGGTTGCTCTTGATCCCGGTTCATTCTTTATCGAAGCGGCTGACCGATGCGCTGTCATGAACGGCGCACCGGTTCTCCGTTTATATCCATTTAAATCAATGCAGGAGGGAGTCTATGAGCCGGAAACCGACCGCACTGAACGCGGAATTCGTCGAGCTGATCTATGAAGAATATCACCGCAGCCATTCCCAGACGATCCACAAACACGACGACGTGCTTGAACTGTTTTATATCATGAACGGCTCCGGGCAATATACCGTCGCCGGACGCGCCTATCCCATCCAGCACGGCAGTCTCGTCATCTGCAATGCGGGCGTAATGCACGGCGAATCCCCCTATTGGCAAAACACGATGCAGAGCTATTGCTGCGTGCTGCGCGCCCTTGCCGTCCCCGGGCTCCCGCCGAACACCCTGACCGAAGCCGAGCGCAGTCCGGTCTGCTTTTTTATGGACGACCGGGAAACGGTCGAGCATATCCTGCTCGCCTTGCGCCAGCAACAGGGGCGGTCCGACGCGGTCAGCCGCCTGCTGGCGAACGCGCTGCTGAATCTGGTCTACGCCAAGCGCTGCCGCCTGTCGCGCGACGCCGACGTGAAGCATAACGAAGGGTTCCTGCAAAGCATCATCGCCTGGCTCGACCAACATTATATGGAACCGGTCACGTTGGAAGCCCTCAGCAAACGGTTTCACATCAGCCCATCCTATTTATCGCACATTTTCAAAACCGAAACCGGGTTTTCCCCGATGAAATACCTGCTTTACCGCCGCGTTGGCGAATCCCAACGCCTGCTTACCAACAGCACGCTGCCGGTCAGCGCCATCAGCGACCGGCTTGGCTTCAACGACAGCAGCCATTTTTGCCGCACCTTCAAAAAACACGTCGGGCTGACGCCGTCGGCCTACCGGCAGCATTTCCGCAAAGCCCCCTCCTGAACCGCCTTCCTCTCCTTTTTCAAGGCCGGAACGTCCTTTGGGCGCTCCGGCTTTTTTATCGGGACGCGCCCGGGCAACGCATCGTTATACCCGTAAACGTTGAATCTTGCCGTTTGCTTCGCCTGCGCGGCGGGCGCCGGGGCGCTGCCCCTGGACCCCGGTCCTACGCGGACAGCGCCAAAGGGACTCTTCCCTTTGGAATCCCTTTCACGCCTGCGGGCGGGATTGGCGCGATCAAAGCCGTTTCTGCGTATGGCTTCGTCCCGCCAAAAGGACGGCGGGACGAAGTGGCGGGATTGGTAAAAATTTTTGAACGGGAGTATAAATGGAGGCTTCGGAAACCGGCGCTCATGCGGGTATGAGCGGCCTGCTGTCCGGCATCGCCTTTGCGCAGGCATTCGATCTTCAGCCTGCCCGGGCGGTTGCCGATCAGACAGACGGCGGCTTCAGTTTCTCAAACGCGCAGCCTTCTTCGGTCGGCATCCCCGTCAGGCAGTCCCATGGAACGGCCTGACGGGGCATGGTAACGGTTTGGACAATGGCACGGGAATATAGACGCAGCCCGCACGAAACATGATGTTTAAAGGCAGTACGGTATCGGCTTCCGGATCACGCCGCAGGCGATCTTTTCGCCGGAATTGCCGGAGGGCTGGGTCGTGAAATCGTCGGGGCGGTCGTGAATGATGATCGTTTTGCCGATCACCTCATTGATTGCAAAACGGTTGGTCAAAAACAGGGAAAGCGCAAACCCTTCGTTTCCGAACAGCGGCGGCAGATCCCCAGCGTGGCAGGGATGGGCGCAGCCGCCGGGGTTATAATGCGACATAGCGTTGGAATACGGATCGTGCAGGTCGCCGGTGCAGCTGCCCCCTTCGTGGATATGGAACCCAAAGACCCGCTCCTGACAGGGCTGGCCGGAATGCGGCAGCCCGTTGATCTCCGCACAGACGATCACGCCTTCATCGGTTTGATAAAACCTCACAGCGCCCGATATGTCGGGATAGCTTTCGTTGCCTTGGATATCTGCGGACGCCTGCGGCCTGCGCCGCAGGACCGAAAGAAGATGTATCGGGGCGTAGCTGTAAGCGGATGGTTTATTCATAGAAATACTCCTTATGTTCGATGTTCACAGGATATTATATGCGGCCATAGAACCCGACGTTCTGTCGGAATATTGCAACCGCCTAACAGGTTTTGGCTTTGTAACGATACGTTACCGGGCCTTGACATACACGATTGCAGGACAAAAAAGGACCGCTCCTTTTTCGGAACAGTCCTTTTTCCGGTCAAACAAATCAAGTCCTTGGCCGATCCTCTCGATCGGCTTACAGCGTAAGGCAAAACTGCCCGTTGATCCCTTTCGACGCTCTGGGAAGGTTTCCCTCGTCCCAATGGCGTGCCCTCTGCCGGTTTAAACCGGCCTGCAAGACGCGCGCTCTATCAGGCTCGGGCGAATGATCCGGTGGGTTGTACCGGCTTCGCCGCCCTCCTGAATCAAGCGAAGCAGCAGGTCGAACGCCGCCTCGGAGAGCTTTTGCTGATGCTGCGCGATCGTCGTCAAACGGATCCGGGGCAGCGCCGCATAGCTGACGTTGTCAAACCCCAGCAGCGAAAGCTGTTCGGGTACGCGGATGCCCAATTCCTCCGCCGCCTTCAAAGCTCCGAGCGCGATCGAATCGGTCGCGCAGAAGACTGCGGTATAGGGGCATCCCTTGCCCAGCACTTCCCGCGCCAGCTTACAGCCGTATTCGATGGTGGACGCCTCCCACGGATTTTCGACCGCTTCGGGCGTCAGCCCCAAATCTTCCATCGCGGTACGGCAGCCGTAATAACGCCGCTGATGGGTCACGTTTGCGGGACGCATCCCCAAATACACGATCCTGCGATGCCCCAGTTTGTGGAGGTATCTCACGCCCAGCGCGCCGCCCGCCTGATTATCAAGGCTGACGGAATTGATCCGCCCGCATTGGGGATCGCCGGGGTCGATGGCGTCGCCCAGCAGCACAATCGGCACATCGTCAAGATGTTTTGCGGCCCAAAGGTGGGCGTCATTCCTCGTACTGGCGAAAATGATCCCATCGACACGCTGGCCGACAAGGTACTCGAACAGGTCGGTCGTCTGCCGCGCGTCATGCACGGTATTGCAAAACATGACGTTATAACCGGACCGCCTTGCATAGGTCTCGACGGCGAACGCAATCTCGGCATAAAACGCGTTGGAAATATCGGGGACGATCAAACCGATCACGCCGGATCTTCGGCTGATAAGACTGCGAGCGAGGGTATTGACACGGTAGCCTTCCTGCTCGCAGATCGCCATGATGCGCTGGCGGGTGGCCTCGCTGATCTCGGCGGAACCGCTGAGCGCACGCGACACGGAAGCATAGGAAACCCCTGCGATCTTCGCAATATCTTTAATGGTAACACGGTGCATAGCCGGTTCCTCCGATGTTTCATTCCTGCTCGCCTGCGCGGCGGGCGGCAAAGGGCTTACGCCCTCTGCACTCCCAAGGATGCGGAGCATCCTTTTTTCGCCTTCGGGCCTATCGTCCTGTTTTGAGTTGGCGGTACCGCTTCAGCGGTAAAATTCCTGAATATAGGCGCGTACATCGGCATCCGTCCCGACGAATGGGCCCGGCTTTTCCATCTTGTAAGAGACCATCGCCGTTGCATATTCCAACGCCGTCGGGATATCGTCCCCCAGTACGCGGCGGGCGATATACGCCGCAAAAACAGTATCGCCCCGCCCGGTGCGTCCCGAAAGGTTACGCGACTTGACCGGCGAGGTGTGGAACGCACGGCCGTCATAGACCAGCATCTCCGAGTTGTGCGAGATCAACGTCTCCCGCGCGCCCCAGGCATACAGCTGCTTCGCCGCTTCGCGGCGGTCGGCGATGCCGGTCAGGATCTCGGCTTCGGCGGCGTCGGTCTTCAGGTAATCGAACATCGGCAGGTATTCCCGTTTGTCCGCCCAGTCGTGGAAGTTCATGCTTCCATTTTCGTTGTGGCGCAAAAAACCCTGTATGTCGGCGGACACCATGCCGCGCTTTTTCAGCCCCACGATCAGCTCATTGGGGAAATCGCCATAGAGCAGGCCGGACAGGTGATACAGCGCGCAGTCGGCCTGCGGCACCTCGTCGAGCGTGATGGGGTCGGACTGCGCAAGGCATTCCGCCTTCCGGCGTTCGCGGTCGGCGGTAAAGTAGGTGTTGCGCATCAGCGTCGTTTTGGCGGAGGGCAGCAGCGCGAGGCTTTCCTTCGGAAAGTCGAACCGGTCCAGGATGTCCGCGTCGTCGGGGCTGATCTTGACCGCCGTAAACACGTTCGCCTGCGCCGCCCGCGCCGCATAGGCGCAAAAATAGGCTGCGCCGCCGATATCGTGCACTTCGTCGCCCTGATAATCGATATTGTGGTCGCGTGTGACAGGGCCGATAAACATTACATCATATTTCATGAGATCCCGTTCCTCCCGGCTGGAAGCCGTTCATTTTCCGCAAGAAAGGGAGCCTGCCCTGTGCGCCATACGGGTTTGTTGAGTGAGACTGTACAAGTGCACAAGGCAAGCAGCGCAATCGTTTGCGTTTATCCTATTATACCAGCTCCTTCTGCAAGATGCTATTAGTCATTCTGCATAAATTTTCGGATCGTTATTTTCAAAAAACACCGGAAAATATTTGACGAATGGAAAAAAATCCGCTTCCCACTTGACATTCCCCGTGAAAACGGTTAAGATATTATAAGCGAAAACGTTTGCATCCATTTGCGCGTCGAAATCGCGCGGTTTTTTGGGCGGTATCCCTTGACATATCGTCCGCGGATGCGTATAATAGTCCAATATAATATGGAAAGGCTGGTTTTTGTAATGACGTTGGTAGGGTACATGACCGAACAGTTTTCGATATGGCAAAGCATTGATTTCTTCGTCCGGCTTGTTGCCGCCTGCCTTTGCGGCGCCGCGATCGGCTTTGAACGCAGCAAGCGGTTCAAGGGCGCGGGGCTGCGGACGCATATCATCGTCTGCTGCGGCGCGGCGCTTATGATGATCATTTCAAAATACGGCTTCGCCGATATGACCAGCATGGACGGCATCATGTTCAACGGTACCCGCGGCGCAGATTCGGCGCGTATCGCGGCGCAGGTCGTCAGCGGCATCAGCTTCCTTGGCGCAGGCGTGATCTTCAAGCACGGCAGTTCCATCCGCGGCCTGACGACTGCGGCGGGCGTTTGGGCGACCGCCGGGATCGGGCTTGCGGTCGGCGCGGGCATGTATCCGGTCGGCATTTTTGCGACCCTCCTGATCTCCGGGCTTCAATATCTGATGCACAAGCATACCTTCGGCGGGGACGCGCTCGTTACCAACCGCCTCCAATTCGTGATCGTACAAAGCGAAGGGTTTTATACTCAGCTCGAGCACTTCCTGAACACGCATCATGCGCAGGTCATTGAAAGCAAGATTACATACGACGAACATTCGGACGACGCGACCTATGAAATGATCGTCCGCTCCCCCAGGGATATCACCATGGACGATATCAATTCCTTCCTTCAGTCGATCACCCGGGTCCGCAGCGTGGACTATATGGCGATCTCCTGATCGTCCCCAATCTCTGCACAAGCCTATCTTTTCTTCTTTTTTCCCGGAAAGGCGTTGTATGGGATCTCATGCAGCGCCTTTCTCGTGACCGTGCGCCGGGCCGCCCGCCCTGCGCGCGGCAGGCTCTCCACTTCTGTAAAAGGCGCGC
>CAJUGU010000032.1:19096-31419 GCA_910586105.1 uncultured Eubacteriales bacterium
GGCAATTTCGCCGGCGCGCCTTTTGTGTTTGGATGAATCGATTGCGGACGGCGCAGCGTCCGCGTTTGCAGGCGCTGCGCCAAAGCGTTTTATGGTCTTTGCCGTCCCGGGCAAGGTCGCCCCCGGAGGTCATTACGCACGGGCTGTAAGCGGGTATTCCGCGCCCGATGCAGCATTTTCATCCACCAGCGGGGAACCAAGATGTTCGGTCAGCAGGTCTTCGGGGATCGTTTCCACCCGATAGGACAGATATACCACATTGCCGTCCATCAGCGTGACCATGACCTCTACGCCTGACACGACCCGCAGGCCGTAGCGGTCGCAATCTTCATTGGCGACTGCGCCTTCCAGCAGCCGGGCGATTTCATCCGGGTCGGAGACCGTGAACCACGAATCGGCTCCGTCCTCCCCCCGGTCGCGATTGTCCGTGATCCGGACGGAGGAGACCTCCTCCACGGAAAGCGGCTGCGGGACAATATCCGCATATTCCGCAAGCAGCGCAAGCGTCCGCTGATACGAGGGGTAGACCGCGACCTGATTGTTGAGCCGTACACGGCTCCCAACCGGCTTCGTTTCATCAAAGTAAGCGCTGAGCTCGATCGTAAAGACCGGCCCTTCCACAGCGGCCTGTTCCGGTGTAGCGTCAACGGCATCCGCCTGGACCGCTTTGACCAGCGCGTTCACCTGGCCGCTGTCACGCAGCGTCTGGATCGACTTTTGCCGTAAACAATCGGTGACGACCGCGACCGGTTCCAGCTCCGGGTACTCCTTCATGTTCTCGGCAAAGCGGAACGCCTGATTGTGCCAGAACAGGTAATCCTCCGAATACAGCACCGAGTTGAGCAGTTCGGTCGATTCATCGGTAATGGGGATCGAATAGAACCGGAGCTTCTCCCGCCCGAAGGGCAGCCCATAACGGATCGTGATATCGTAAAAGCCGTTCTCTCCCTGTAATTCCTTCTCCATATCGGCATCATAATAGCTCATATGCTTCGCATAAAGGAGGTCGAGGTTTTCCACGCCCAGCTCGGTCAGCCGCAGCATGGACTGCACGACCGCCGGGTCGGTCAGCCGTTCATCCGACGAAAAACCGTAATAACGGCCGATGTTCGTACCCGTGTACTTTTCCTGCGTATACAGGTTGTACAGCTCGACCCATTCGACGCTGCTTTCCTTCGGGAGCCATTTGGAGTATCCGAATATGTCCGCTTTCAAGCCCGCGGTCAGCGCCAGCGATGCGGCGGTGACCACGGCAAGCATCGGCAGGTGATGGAATGCCGAACGGATATCGGCGTCGTAGATCGCTTCCATAACGCAGTGGCATACCGCCGTTCCCACTGCTGTAAACAACAGCATCCAGATCAGGACGGAATAGCCGAAGATCGAACTCAGGATACCGCCGAATGCCATGCCGGCCACCATGCAGACATACACCTTCAGCGGAAGCTTGAACGGTTCAAACGCGATCGCTTTCCCGGCGCGCTCGCTCCGGCGGATGCGGAACAGTACGAAAGACAGCGCCAGCGCGGCGATCCCCGCGGCCATGTAAACGGCCAGCATGACCGTTTCCATGGTTTGCAGCTCGCCTTCCATATCCAAAACGCCCAAAACCGGGGAAAAATACCAGATCGAAATGTCGTTTATCGCGTGGGTCGGGTAAAAGGTATAGGCGAAAAACTCATAAATCTGTTTCACCACGGCCAGCGAGAACAGCGCCCAGCCATTTAAAACGATCGCGCAGATCGTATTGCCGCAGACCACTGTACACAGGATAGAAATACCGTAGATCACGAAGAACGATAGCAGGTCGACCCCAATATATACGAACAGGTCGCCCCATACGATCGCACTGCCGAGGCCCGCGCCAATCGCGATCACGACTGCCAGCAGCCGCGCCGCGAGATACGCAGGCAGCACCAGCAACAGGCCGGTGAGGAACTTCGCCGCATACAGCGTTTCGCGGCGGATGGGAAGCGCGTGATAAAAATCCACCTGCCGCCGGTCGTGCAGGAACCGGAACAACGCAATGCCGCAAATCGCGGCCATCAGCACCAGGCCCAGCCGCGGGAACACTTCGCACAGGATATGCGGCAGATTTTCCAGCATCTGCTCCACGGCCTCCGCGCGATCCAGCCCCAGCTGGTTGCCGCGGCTGAAACCCTGTTGGATAAAGATCACGACGGGCAGCGGGGCCGCGAACAGGAACCCTAATATGGACAGCGCCAACGCCCAGATATTCCGGCGCGCTTCGTCGCGGACCAGCTTAAAGGATAAGTTTTTTGACGTCATAGCCCGCCACCTCCGTTTCACTGATAAAGATTTCCTCCAGCGTCAGCGGGAGCATTTCAAAGAACAGCGGCTGGATCGCGCTGAACTCGCGCTTGATATCCTCCGCGGTGCCGCGCACGACCAGCGTATGCAGAGAGCCTCGCTGTTCCTGCGTCAAAATCTTGATGCGGGAGAATACCGTATCCGCCCCGTCCCCGGTGAAAATGACCTGCAATTTGTGGATTCCAAGCCGCATCTCATCCAGATCGCGGGAAAACAGGATCCCGCCGCGATGCAGCAGGCCAACGTGATCGCAGATATCTTCCAGCTCGCGCAGGTTGTGCGACGCAATGACCGGGGTCATCCCCCGTTCGGCGACGTCTTCCGCGAACAGGCTTTTCACGGTTTGCCGCATCACCGGGTCGAGGCCGTCGAAGGTTTCGTCGCAAAACAGGTAATCCGCCCCAGAGCAGATCCCGCAGATCACGGACACCTGTTTTTTCATGCCTTTGGAGAAGGTGCGCAGCTTACGGCGCGGATCCAGCCCGAAGGCCTGCATCAGGCGTTCCCAGCGCGGCTGGTCGAAATTCGGGTAATAGATCCGGTAGTAGTTTTTCAATTCCTCCGGGGAGCAGCCCGGGAAGAAATATTGTTCATCCGAAATATAGAAGCAACGGCGCTTTACCATGAGATTTTCAAATATATCCTCGCCGTCGATCTTCAATCCGCCCTCGTCCGGGCGCAGGATACCAGCCAGCATCCGCAGGAATGTCGATTTACCCGCACCGTTCGAGCCGATCAGCCCAAAGACGGACGAGTCGCGGATCTCCGCGCATACGTGGTCGAGCGCAAGCACATCGTCAAACCGCTTGGTGATAGACTCTGCAACGATCATTCGGCACCCTCCTTTTCCATGATCCAGCCTGCGATCGCAACGTCGTCCGCGCCGAGGGCGCGGGCGGCCTTCGCCAGCTCACGCAGCTGGACGCAGATCTCCGCAAGACGCCGCTCCTTTAAGGATGCGCCGTCGGCGGATACGAAATTTCCTCTTCCTTTCACGGAATAGATCACCCCTTTGGATTCCAACAGCGCGAACGCACGCTGTATCGTATTTGGATTGATGGACAGCTCGGCTGCCAGCTGCCGTACACTTGGCATTTGAGCGTCCGCGTTGTAAACGCCGTGTACGATCATATCCTCAATGCCTCCCGCGACCTGTTCGTAGATCGGGCGCGCATCTCGGTAGTCGATATTCAGCATCATCGTCCTCCCTTCTGTATCGCGTGTATTATCCTAGCTAGTACACTCAGTATACCCTTCCCGCGCCGGTTTGTCAAGAGGATTTTTGATATTGTCGCTGCAAATCCCTCTGCTCTCCAAAACTTCACCTGAAAATTTAACCTTTTTACGCAGGAGAACGCCGCAGAAATCGCAGCATTTACAGGATCGCCCCTTCCGAAAATCATTCGCGAATCATTCCGCGCCGCCCAACTCTGCGGCTCTCCGCCGTCAAAAGATTCCCGGCCGCAGCAACTGCCTCCCGCGGCTATGCTTTTGTATCGGGCGGCACACCAAAAAGAGCGGCGCTTTCCAGCGCCGCTCCAAAGTGCAGTATCCTGAACCGCTGCGCCCGTCTTACAGCGACTGGTACAGCTCAATATATTTATCCGCCGACGTATCCCAGCTGAAATCGCTTTCGAGACCGCTTTGCACCAGCTTTTTCCATGCCGGTTTATTGTTGCGGAAGACCTCGCACGCTTCCCGGATCACGTGCAGCATATCGTGCGCGTTATAGCTAGCGAACGTAAAGCCGTTGCCGGTGCCGAGGTAATCGACGAATGCGGTGACGGTATCCCGCAGGCCGCCGGTCTCGCGCACGACCGGGATCGTGCCATAACGCAATGAGATCATTTGCGCAAGGCCGCAAGGCTCGCTCTTCGAGGGCATCAGGAAGATGTCCGAGCCGGCATAGATCCGCTGCGCCAGCTCGCCGGAGAACATGATCGACGCCGAGATCTTTTCGGGATAACGCCGCTTGGCTTCCAGGAACATCTGTTCATAGCGCCATTCGCCCTTGCCAAGGACGATCAGCCGCACATCCTCCTGAAGCAGGTCGTCCAGGACGGCCTCCAGCAGGTCAAAGCCCTTGTGGTCGGCAAACCGGGAGACCATGCCGATCACCGGCACGTCCTCATCGCCTTCCAGGCCGCACAGCTCGAGCAGCTTCCGCTTGTTCGTCAGCTTGCCTTCGGGCTTCTTCGGGCCGTAATTAGCGAACAGGAACGGGTCAGTCATGGGGTCGAGCATTTCCATATCGATGCCATTCAGGATGCCGTGCAGCTTATAGCTGTTCGTGCGGAGCACCGAATCGAGCCGGTGGCCATAATAAGCCGTCTGGATCTCCTGCGCGTAGGTCGGGGAAACCGTCGTGACTGCGGTCGCCGCGACGATCGCCGACTTCATCAGGTTGACGTCGCCATCCATCGCCATGAAGCCCGAGCGGAAATGCGCGTCGTCGATGCCAAGCACATATTCCAGGATCTCCCGTCCATACTGCCCCTGATACTGGATGTTATGGATCGTGAAAACGGTCTTGATGCCCCAGTAATACGGGCGGGCGGCGAACATCAGGTTATAGTAGACCGGCACAAGGGCGGTCTGCCAGTCGTTGCAGTTGATGATATCGGGCTTGAAATCAATGTCGGGAAGGATCTCAAGCACAGCTTTGGAAAAATAAGCAAACCGCTCCGCGTCGTCATACTCGCCGTAGATCTGGGCGCGGGCGAAATAATATTCGTTGTCAATAAAGTAGTATTCTACGCCGTCCAGCTCATACTGGAACACGCCGCAATACTGGTTGCGCCAGCCGAGGCGGACATAAGCGTTCTTGAGGTAAGTAAACTTCTCGCGCCAGTCGGGCTTGATCGCGCTGTAAAGCGGGCAAAAGACCTTGACCTCATGCCCTTTTGCCGCGAGCGCCTTGGGCAGCGAACCGGCAACGTCACCGAGTCCGCCGGTCTTGATAAACGGGGCGACTTCGCTGGCAACATACATGACTTTCATAAGATAAACCTCCGTTTTCTCCGGTTGCAGGATTTGAGATAGCGGGTGCGTAAAGGATGACCTCGGCGGACAGCAGGCCGCCTTTCTATACTCACGTTCCGAAAATTTTGCCGATCCTGCCACTTCGTCCCGCCGTCCTTTTGGCGGGGCGAAGACGCACGCAGAAAAGTCTTTGACCGCGCCAATCCCGCCCGCAGGCGAGAACGGGATTCCAAAGGGACGAGTCCCTTTGGCGCCGTCCGCGCAGGACCGGGGGCCAAGGGCAGCGCCCCGGCGCCCGCCGCGTAGGCGAAGCAAACGGCAGGATTCAACGTTCGCGGGTATATGCGCCCCCAAAGAGACGATACGGAAATCCGGCGCAGGGACGATCTCTGTCCGGATGGAGCATTTGCCGTACAGGATGAAAGCGGAAGCAAGTGCTTCCGCCTGTTTGCTTCGGAAAGATCGATTTTTTCATCAACAGATCGGACGATCTGAAAACGGTCAAACAGGCTGAAAAGAACGCCGGCCTCCCCGCATGGCGTTCGGCCTGCTCTGCGGCGCGGACGGCTGGAAGCCGTTCCGGCATGATCCCGCCGCCAGCGCATACGCTTCTGCCAAAGCGGCGCGCATGGAGCGGGGCTGGCCCTGCCGCCGCAGGCAGCGCCTGCGGCGGCAAAGCCTCCCGATCCCCGGAGAGTTCGCAGAGCCTCCGGCAACCCGAAAGCGGTCAGATGACCGCGCTCTTCCCGATCACGACCGGGTAATTCTCGTGTCCCATCATGGTGCGGCCCTCGCGGACGGTCACGCCGCGGTCGGCAATGATGTAATCCAGCGACGCACCGGACAGGATGCGGCCATTCTCCATGATGATCGAGTTCTTGACCTCGGCGTCCTTCTCGATCACGACGTCGCGGAACAGGACGCAGTTGCTGACCTTGCCCTCGATATGGCAACCATCCGCGATCAGCGAATCCTGCACGTCGGCCTTATCGCCATAATATGCCGGGGCTTCGTCATAAATGCGGGTGAAGATCGGGCGCGAACGGAGGAACAGCTCGTCGCGGATATCCTTATCCAGAATGTCCATGTTCGCCTGGAAATAATCCTTCGCGTCGAAGATCTTCATGGTATATTCGTTAAACACGTAAGCGCCGACCTTATCGTCGATCAGGGCGCGGGTAAGCATCTCGCGCTCGAAGTGGGTGCAGTTGTGCGCCACGCAGTCAGCGATCAGGTGGATGAGGTACGCGCGGCTCATGACGTATACGCCCATCGACTCATAACGGCACTTGCCGTCGTTGTGATCGCCCACGCGGATGTCCACGACTTCGCGGCGGCGGGACAGCTCGCAGTAAGTCGCAAACTGGTTATCCACCTGACGGCGCTTGGTGACGACCATCGTTACGTCGTTGCCGCTCTTGCGGTGCTGCTCGACCACATCGTCCAGCGCGACGTTGGCGATCACGTCGCCGTCGGCCAGCACAACATAGTCCGCACGGTTCTTTTGCAGGTAGTCGATCGCGCCGGCCAGCGCGTCGATCTTGCCGCGATACTCGCCGGTGACCAGCGGGGACGCCTTGCGCGAATAGGAATACGGCGGCAGCAGCGTCACGCCGGCGTTCTTACGGGACATATCCCAGTCCTTTGCCGAACCGATGTGGTCGATCAGCGACTGGTACTTATCCTTCATCAGGATGCCCACGCGGAAAATGCCCGAATTGACCATGTTGGAAAGCATGAAGTCGATCACGCGGTAACGGCCGCCAAACTGCACCGCCGACACGGTGCGGTGGTCGGTCAGCTCGCGAAGATCGTTGTCTGTATCAAATGCAAAAATAACGCCCAATACGTTTTTCATTGTCGTAAATCCTCCTTATTCTGCGTCCGGCAGGTCCTCGCCCGCCATTTCCTTGGCCGGGAGCTTTGCGCCCTTGCCGATCCGCACGCCGGAGGCGACGACCGATACGCCCCACGCGTCCGCTTCTACTTCGCTCGGCGCGCCGCCGATCGAAGCGCCTTCACAGATCTGCGCGCCTTCCGCCACGATGGAATAACGCACGGATGCGCCCGGCTCCACCACGACGCCCGGCATCAGGATCGAATACTCGACCGTCGCGCCCTTGCCGATCACAACGTCGCTGAACAGGATCGATTCCGACACGTTGCCGTGGATCTCGCAGCCCTCGGAGATCTGCGAATGTGTAACCTTGGCTTCCTTGCTGGTAAAGTGCGGGGGCGCGCCGTTGTTGCGGCCATAAATGCGCCAGGTGTCGTCGGACAGGTTCAGGCCGGATTTCGGGCTGAGCAGGTCCATATTGGCCTCCCACAGCGATTCGATCGTACCGACATCCTTCCAGTAGCCCTCGAAGCGGTAGGAGATCAGCTTTTCGCCGTTGCCGAGCATCGCGGGGATGATGTCCTTGCCGAAGTCGTTGGACGAACCTTCCTTCGCCTCGTCGTCGATCAAGTACTGGCGGAGCTTCTTCCAGGTGAAGATGTAAATGCCCATCGACGCCAACGTGGACTTGGGGTTCTTGGGCTTTTCCTCGAACTCATAGATGCTGCCGTCCGGGTTGCAGTTCATGATACCGAAACGGGAAGCCTCGTCCAGCGGCACGTCGAGCACGGCGATCGTCGCGTCGGCCTCGTTCTGCTTGTGATGCTGGAGCATCTTGTTGTAGTTCATCTTGTAGATGTGGTCGCCCGAAAGCACCAGCACGTATTCGGGGTCGTACTCGTCGATGAAATTGATGTTCTGGTAGATCGCATTCGCGGTGCCCTTATACCACTCCGAGCCCTTGGAACGCTGATACGGCGGCAGGGTGTAAACGCCGCCGCGCATACGGTCAAGATCCCAGGTCTGGCCGGAGCCGATGTAGGAGTTGAGCGCGTGCGGCTCGTATTGGGTCAGCACGCCGACCGTGTCAATGCCCGAGTTGACGCAGTTGGAAAGCGGGAAATCAATGATCTTGTACTTGCCGCCAAACGGCACTGCGGGCTTGGCGACCTTGGTGGTCAGCACGTACAGTCTGCTGCCCTGGCCGCCCGCCAGGAGCATTGCGACGCATTCTTTCTTCCGATACATTTTGAACTCTCCATTTCTTCCACTGGTATAGTGTAAAATTAAAACCTTGTTTATAGCCATCCCGCCTGGCTGGCGGGAAAACCAACCTTATTTTTTCGCCTTTGCGTCCTTTTTCGCCGCAGGCTTGCGCGCGGCGCGCGGCTTCGCAGCCGCTTTCGTCTCCTCGGCGTCTGCGGGCTCCTCCTTCATCTCTCCGGCGACCGCAGGCTCCGCTTTCATGGCCTCAAGCTCCGCTTTCGCGGCTTCGATCTCGGCCTTGGTGCGGCGCTTTGCCTTCGGCTTGCCCTGAAGGTAAATGATCGACAGCGGCGCGATATCCAGCTCGATATACTGCTCGCGGCCGTGGCGTTCGCCCTCGATCGTCGTGAGCTTACCGTTCTTCAGGCCCGAGCCGCCGAACTCGACCGCGTCCGAGCTGAAGATCTCTTCGTATTTCCCGGCATACGGCACGCCGATCTGATATGCGGACTGCTGCACCGGCGCAAAGTTCACGACGGCGATCACGTCGCTGCCGTCCTTCGCAACGCGGCGGAAGGCGATGATATTATTACGATTGTCGTCGTTCGACAGCCAGTCGAAGCCGTTCCAGTCCATATCGTTCTCCCACAGCTGCTTGGTTGCGAGATAGAAATGGTTGAGCGCGCGGACGTAGGTCTGCATCTGGCTGTGCGCCGGGTAATCCAGCAGCATCCAGTCGAGGCCGCGCTGAAACGCCCATTCGGAGAACTGCGCGAACTCGCCGCCCATAAACAGCATCTTCTTGCCCGGGTGGCCCATCATATAACCGTACAGCGTGCGCAGCGAGGCGAACTTGTTTTCATACGGGTCGGGCATCTTGCCGATCAGCGACGCCTTGCCGTGTACGACCTCGTCGTGCGACAGCGGCAGGATGAAGTTCTCGGAGAAGGCGTACATGAACGAGAACGTGATCTTATCGTGCATATCCTTGCGGAAGAACGGATCGGCGCTGCAATAGCAGAGCATGTCGTTCATCCAGCCCATGTTCCATTTGAAGTTGAAGCCCAAGCCGCCCACATCGCCAGGCTTGGTGACCATCGGCCACGCGGTGGACTCCTCGGCGATCATCATAACGTCTGGGTGCGCGGAAAGCACCTTGGCGTTAAGCAGACGCAGGAAGTCGACGGCTTCCAGGTTTTCGCGCCCGCCGTGGACGTTGGGACGCCATTCGTTTTGGCGGTTATAGTCGAGGTACAGCATTGACGCGACCGCGTCGACGCGCAGGCCGTCGAAATGGAATTTCTCGATCCAGAACATCGCGGAGGAGAACAGCAGCGAGCGCACCGAGATCTTGCCGAAGTCGAAGACGCGGGTACCCCATTCCTTGTGTTCCATCTTGAGCGGGTCGGAATATTCATAGAGATAGCCGCCGTCGAACTCGCACAGGCCATGGCCGTCCTTTGGGAAGTGGGCGGGCACCCAGTCCATAATCACGCCGATCCCGGCCTTATGGCAGGTATCAATGAAATACATCAGGTCGTGCGGAGTGCCATAGCGGGAGGTGGCGGAGAAATAACCGGTCACCTGATAGCCCCACGAACCGTCAAAGGGGTATTCGGTCAGCGGCATGACCTCGATATGGGTGTAGCCCATTTCCTTGACGTAGGGTACCAGTTCGTCCGCCATCTGGCGGTAGGAGTAGTGGGCGCCGTCCTCGTGCATCTTCCACGAACCGAAATGCATTTCATAGATGTTGATCGGGTTCTCGTAGGGCAGATGGGAGCCGCGCCATTCCATCCAGCTGTCGTCGTTCCATTCGTATCCCGAAAGGTCGTACACCTTGGAGGCGTTCGCCGGGCGGGTCTCGGAATGGAAGGCGTAGGGATCGCACTTATCGTAGAGCTGGCCGTCCTGCGTCGCGATCGCGTATTTATAGGCGTCGTACTGCTTCGCGCCGGGAACGAAGGCCGTCCACATGCCCCAGCTGTCGCGCTGCATCATGTTGCTGGTACGGTCCCAGTTATTGAACTCCCCCATAACGCCGATCTCGACGGCATTGGGCGCGAAGACGCGGAAAAAGTAGCCTTCTTTCCCATCCTTGACGCACGGGTGGGAGCCCATAAATTCCCAGGCCCGGCAATTTTGCCCAGAGTGGAAGAGCTTTTCATGCTCCTCCAGCGATACTGTCATCTCATTTCTTTCCACGGGTTTCACTCCTTGATCCTGCGTTAAAACGCACTCTTTTTGCAATTCGCGGCCATTTTTGCGATGTTTTTGTCAATATCGCAGAATTTCGCCGCCACTCCACGCATTTTTACTAGGTATAGTATACAACGATTGAAAAGAAATGTCCAGTAATTTTCACAAATTACCGGACATTTTTTTGAAATTCTTTGGCGATTCTGTTAAAGCATACCGAAAAGGGGGATTTTCCGGGAGATTTTGTCAGCCTTTTTGTGCGTTTTGCGCCGCTTTGGGGCGCAAAAAAGCGCCAATTTGCAGGGCCTGGCCCGCGCGGCGGGCAGACGCTTACCGCAAGATGCGGCGGCGGATCATATCCAGCGCGGTCGAGGCGGCGTGATTACGCACACGGTCGCGGCCATAGGTGTTGACGGTGCGGCGGGTGGTGCAGCCGCCGTCAAAGTAAACGCTGATATAGACAAGGCCGGTCGGCTTTTCCTCCGTACCGCCGCCGGGGCCTGCGATACCGGTAATGCCGACGCCAACGTCGGCGCCGAGCGCCCGGGCGACGCCTTCCGCCATTTCCTCGGCGGTCTGCTGCGAGACTGCGCCGTAGGCTTTCAGGGTCTCGCCCTTCACGCCAAGGATTTTTTCTTTTACCTCGTTGCAGTAAGAGCACACGCCGCCCAGATAATATTCGGAGCAGCCGGGAACGTCGGTGATGCGTTTGGAGAGCAGCCCGCCGGTGCAGCTTTCGGCGACTGCCAGGGTCAGGCCGCGTTCGCGCAGCCCGTCGCCGACGACCTGTTCGAGCGAATCCACGTCGATCCCGTACACGTCGTCGCCGAGCAGATCGGCAACCTGCTGCACAACCGGCGCGAGCAGTGCCTGCGCGGCTTCCTCGTCCTTTGCTTTGGCGGTCACGCGCGCGTAGCACTCGCTGATCTTTGCGTAAGGCGCGATCGTGGGATTCTGCATGGATTCCATCAGGTCGTGCAGGCGATCCTCCATGGCCGACTCGCCCAAACCGAACACGCGAATATTCCGCGACACGATACACCCGCCTGCCAGCGGGTAAAGGTAGGGCATGGCGCATTTGCGGAACATCGGCTCGCATTCGCGCGGGGGGCCGGGCAGCATGAGGACGTGTTTGCCTGCGGCCTCGAAGGCGCAGCCGGGAGCGGTGCCCCACTCGTTGACGAACACGTTGCAGTCTTTCGGGAGCCACGCCTGTTTTTCGTTGTTCGGGGTCATTTCGCGCCCGATGCGGGCAAAAAAGTCACGGATGCGCGCCAGTGACGGCTCGTGCAGCACCATTTCCTTCCCGAATACCCGGGCAAGGGTTTCTTTGGTGAGGTCATCGAGGGTAGGCCCCAGACCGCCGGTCGTGATGATGATGTCGGCGCGGTCGGCGGCTTCGCGGATCACGCGTTCCAGGCGGTCGGGGTTATCGCCGACCACGGTCTGATAAAAAACGTCGATACCCAGCTCGCTCAGCCCTTGCGAGACGGTCTGAGCATCGGTATTCACGATATCGCCGAGCAGGATTTCGGTGCCGACGGCGATCAATTCTGCGTTCATGGAAATACCTTCTTCCCGTTTCATAGGTTTTCTTTGTGCCCGGGGCTCCGCCCCGCACCCCGCGCCTGCGCGGCGGGCAGTCCTGCGCGGACAGCGCCAAAGGGACTCGTCCCTCTGGACTCCCCTTCTGCGTCTGCGGGGGCGCTTGGCGCCCGGGGCTCCGCCCCGCACCCCGCGCCTACGCGGCGGGCGGTCCTGCGCGGAC